>DASWUY010000029.1:0-5538 GCA_036401435.1 Acidobacteriaceae bacterium
GTGGGGGGTGCCGGTTTTGGGGCCGTCTGGACCGGGCTGGGCGAAGAGCAGCGGGCTGAGAGCAGCTGCGAGGAGAGCAGTGGCGGCGAGCGATCGCATGGGGCGCATCATCCTTGGGTACAGATGGTTGGATGATCGCACATGCAGGGGGACAGCGAGGGCGGCTACTCCGGGACAGGGATACGGGTTCTGCGGCGTGAGAGGGCCCATCCGCTGAGAGCAAGGGGAGCTCCGGTTGCGGGAAGCGGGCGTGACGGGGCACGGGTGGCTGGTTCGGCGCGCGGCGTGCTGCTCGTAACCCTTGCGGCGGCGGTCCTGCGGCGGAGGAAGCGGGTGAGGTGGCGGGCGGTGAACCTGGCGCCGCAGGCGAAGCGGCACATGGGGCCAAAGTGGTTGGCGGAGGCCAGGCCGACCATGTGGAGGCCTGGGACCGAGGTCTCAAAGCTGCGGTTGAGGACCGGGGTACCGGCGGCAGGGCCGGGCGCGGGGGCGGTCCGGATGGCGGCTACCAGCTCCGGCGTGAGGAAGGGCAGGGCCTGCACCTGGGCGCGGTAGCCGGTGGCGGCGATGACGTGGTCGCAGAGGAACTGCTGCTCGCCGGGCTGCCCGTGCTGGCGGTAGTGGACGCGCACGGTGGTGCCTTGCGACGAGGACAGGACCTCGGCGCGGGTGAGCTGGGCGCCGAGGTGCATGGGGATGCGGCCATCGATCTTGTCGCGCATGAACCAGGCGGGGCTGGGGCCGAGGTGGCGCTGGACGACGCGGTGGCGGAAGCGCTGCGGCATGGCGTGGAAGAGCAGGGGCAGGCTGGTGCAGAGCACGTACTTCCAGCCCAGGCCGATGGCGGAGCGGGGGTTGAAGATGCGCTGCTTGAGGGGGCGGGGCTCGAGGTCGGGGGTGTAGAAGCCGACCTTCTCGCGGCGGCCGATCAGGTGGGTGTCGGCGCCCGCGTCGGCGAGCGCGGCAGCCATGTCGATGGCAGAGGCGCCGGCACCGACGACGAGGACGCGGCGGCCGCGGAACCTGGACAGATCGCCGTGCTCGGAGCTGTGGGTCATGGCGTGCGCGGGGAGGTCGACGAGCTGGGGCGGGGTGTAGCCGAAGTGCTTGATGCCGACGGCGAGCACGACGCGGCGGGCGCGGAAGCGTTCGCCGGTAGCTGTGGTGAGCTCGAAGCCGCCGGTGCACTGGGTGATGTGGCGGATGTCTACGGGTTCAAGCTGCGGGACGAGGCGCTCGGCGAAGGCCAGGCCGTAGGCCACGAAGGTTTCCAGGGGCACGGGTAGGCCGGAGTACTGGTAGGGCAGACCTTTTTCCTCGCAGTACCTGGCCAGGGTGAGCGCGTCTTCGGGGTCATAGAGAGAGGAGGCAAACCCGTCTGATTTGAGGCACATGCCCTTGGGCATGTGGTGCTGCCAGCTGTGCATGGGGTGGCCGAAGATGCGGTGAGGGACGCCGGCGTGGCGCAGGTGCGCGGCGAGGGAGAGCCCGTAGGGGCCGGCTCCGACGATGGCCACCTCGGTGTGGGCGCTGGTCTCGGTACGGGTCAAAGTCAAGAAATTTCTCCGCCTGTCGATGAATCTTCCAGGTACATCGACAGCTTCCGCCGGCTCTTTACCACAATCGCCCCTTCAGCATGACCGGGGGCGGGGCGCGGACTGCTCGCATGGATCGACTTTCCGTTGGGAAGGGTAGAGCCATGAGCTCCGAGTCTCCTGTTGTAGCGATTGTGACCACCCAGCCGTGGGGCCAGGTGGCGCGCCTGGCCATGCGCTTTGCGGCGTACGGATCCCCGTTAACGGCTATCTGTCCACCCTCGAGCCAGCTGAACCAGCTGGGCTCGCGGGGGCTGGTGGCCGCGTGTCATCCTCTGCGGGCGATCGAGCCCCTGCGCTCGATCGAGCGGGCGGTGGCGCGCAGCGGAGCGGATTTCCTGGTGCCGGCCGACGACCTCGCGGTGTGGCTGCTGCACGCCCTTAGCCGGAGCTCGCCGAGGCATGCGCAGCTGGTGGAGCGCTCGATGGGCAGCGCAGCGAACTACGGCCTGATCCGCAGCCGGCACAGGTTGCTGGCGCTGGCCGGGGAGCTGGGCATTGCGGCTCCGCGGACGGAGCAGGTGCGGAGTGCCGCGCAGGTAGAGGGAGTGGTACGCGGCTGGGGGACAGGCGGGCCGTTCGTGATCAAGAAGGATGGGACCTGGGGCGGCGGTGGGGTAGCGGTGGTCGGGGGCCTGGGAGAGCTGCCGGAGCGGTACGCGGCTCTGGTGCGGCGGCCGGGGCTGCGGGCTCGGCTGAAGCAGGGCGTGATGCACGCCGATCCAGGGGCGTTTGTCACGCTGCCGGAGCTGGGCGAGCCGGAGATGAGCGTGCAGGAGTACGTGGAGGGGGTGGCGGCGAATGCGATGTTCGCCTGCGACCGGGGCCGGGTGCTGGGCGGGGTGCAGGCGCGGGTCGTGGCGTCGAAGGCGAAGACCGGGCCGGCGCTGATGATTCAGCTGATGGACGATCCGAGGATCGCGCGGGCGGGGCAGCTGCTGGCCGAGTCGCTGCAGCTGTCCGGCTTCTTCGGGCTGGACTTCATCCTGAGCGACGCAGCGGGCGGAGCGCCGTACCTGATCGAGATGAACCCCCGATGCACGCAGCTGGGGCACGTGGCGGTGCGGGGGCAGGCGGACCTGGCTGGGATGCTGTGGGCGGCGTGGACGGGAGGGGAGGCGCCACCTGCGGGGCCGGCAGGGCTGTCGGATTCGATCGCCTTCTATCCCCAGGCGCTGGAGTGGGCGGCGGGAAGCCCGTTCCTTGAGGATGCGCGGCTGGACGTGGGCGAAGAAGAGCGGCAGGTGGTCGATGCCCTGCCCTCCCTGCAAGGAGCCCTGCCGGCGCGGATGTACCGAGCGGTCCGCAAGCCGATACGCCGGTGGACGCAGGCGCCGGTGCCGTCGCGGGTGGGAGAGATCTTCTACTTCAACCAGCGATGGAGTGGGCTGGGGAGCGTTGCAGGGGGCTCGTTCCACTCAACGATCAAGGCCTGAGCGCCGGGGCCGCATCGGGTTGAAGCGGGCGCGGGTGGCAGCCGGACGGGTGGTCCTCCATCGGGTAGGATGGACCTTTGAGCGCGGCAGAGGGCGGCCCATGATCATCGGCGTACCGAAGGAAGTGAAGGA
Source organism: Acidobacteriaceae bacterium (assembly GCA_036401435.1). Taxonomy (GTDB): domain Bacteria; phylum Acidobacteriota; class Terriglobia; order Terriglobales; family Acidobacteriaceae; genus EB88. Next base: position 3,164 of record DASWUY010000029.1, read on the forward strand.
CCACGAGACCCGTGTGGGCGTGACGCCGGCAGGGGTAAAGGAGTTGCGGGCGGCGGGGCACACGGTGCTGGTGGAGCAGCATGCCGGGGAGCTGTCGGCCTTTCCTGACCAGGAATACCAGAACGTGGGCGGCGAGATCGTCGGCGCGGCGGCCGATGTATGGGGGCATGCGGAGCTGGTGGTGAAGGTGAAGGAGCCGGTGGAGAAGGAGTACGTCTTCTTCCGCGAGGGGCTGACGCTGTTCACCTACCTGCACCTGGCGCCGCTGCCGGCCCTGACCGAGGCGCTGCTGCAGCAGAAGGTGACGGGGATCGCGTATGAGACGATCCGCGACGCGGCGGGAACGCTGCCGCTGCTGACGCCGATGTCCGAGGTGGCGGGGCGGATGTCGGTGCAGGTGGGAGCGTCCTACCTGGAGAACAGCAAGGGCGGACGGGGGCTGCTGCTGGGCGGGGTGCCGGGGGTGCCGCCGGCGGAGGTGTGCATCCTGGGGGGCGGGATCGTAGGGACGAACGCGGCCAAGATCGCGCTGGGGATGGGGGCGAAGGTGACGATTGTGGATCGGAACCTGCACCGGCTGCGGGAGCTTGATGACATCTTCGGCGGGCGCGTGTACACGCTGGCGGCCAACCTGCACAACGTGACCGAAGCAGTAGCGGCGGCAGACCTGGTGATTGGGGGCGTGCTGATTCCGGGAGCCGCGGCGCCAAAGCTGGTAACGCGCGCGATGGTGGCAGGGATGAAGCGCGGCGCGGTGATCGTGGACGTGGCGATTGACCAGGGCGGATGCATCGAGACCGCGCGGCCGACCACGCACAGCGATCCGTCGTACGTGGTGGATGGGGTGGTGCACTACTGCGTGACGAACATGCCGGCGGCGGTGCCGAACACATCCACGCTGGCGCTGACGAATGCGACGTTTCCGTACCTGATGCGACTGGCGCAGGCGGGCCCGAGGCAGGCGCTGGTCGAAGACCGGGGGCTGGCCGAGGGCGTGAACACGCATGCCGGGGTGCTGACGTGTGAGCCGGTCGCGACGTCGCAGGGAAAGGCGTGGCGGGCGGTTGCGGAGTTGCTGGGGGTCTAGAGCCAAAGGCTGAAGACCCCCTATACCGGAGGCGGCACCCGCGGTGCGGCTCGCCTTACTCGAGGGTGACGCCGTGCTCGAGGCGGAAGGTGAGACGCGACTCGGCGGGGATGACGAGGTCCTTGTTGCCGGTGAAGGCAGAGCCTGCGCCGCCTGCGCCCGCGCCGGCGAGACCGCCGATGATGAGGCCCTTGCCACCGCCGGCGAGGCCGCCAATGAGGCCGCCCAGGCCGGCGCCGCCGCCGGTGAGCGCTGCGGTGCGCTTGCCCTTGCCCTGCTCGGCGCGCTCGATAGTGCTGGAGGCGACCCGATAGGTCCGGCCCTCGGCGCGGACGGTGTCGAGGCGGAGCGCGAGTTCGGCCCCACCCTTGAAGCGGCCCAGGGCCTTGGCATCGACGACGGTGCCGGTGGCGGGCGCGCCGGCGCGGATCAGGGTCGCTCCGCGAACGATGACGGGCGCAGCGACGGTGGCGTCAAAGCGGTCGCCGGACTGCGCGGTCCTGGAGCTGATGGTCTGGCCGACGCTGACCAGGATGCGGGTGCCGGCCGGGATCGTGGTGGCAGCGGCGGCGCGCTGCTGGTAGGGTCCGGCACCCTGCTGGGGGTAGGGCTGGGGGGCGGGAGTCTGCTGGTAGGGCTGGGGAGCAGCAGGCTGGGGCGCCTGTTGCCGGGATGGGCCGCCGGCCTCAGGGTTCATGGCCTGCTGCGCGGGGGCGTTGGGCTGCGGCTGGGCGCCTGGCTGGGAGGGAGTGGTCTTGCTGCAGCCGGTGGTCAGGAGCAGAGCCGCCAGGGCGAGGGTCGCGGTGCGTGTAGGGGTCATGGCACTCTCTAAGATGCGGAGGGGGTAGGGCAGGATTCGCAGGGGTTGGTGGCTGGTGATCCGGGTGGGACAAATGAGGGGCGCGCCGGCGCTGAGGCCGGCGGAGACGAATGAGGGGCCCGCCCGCGTCGCCGCGGGCGGCCGGGTTGGGGGCTACTCGCTGGCGGTGCCGCTGATGAGCTCGGAGGTGACGTGGGAGTCGGTCGAGACGTAGTAGAGGTGGGTGGCGTCGATGGGATAGACGGCGAAGTGGCTGGTCTGATACGGCTTGCCGGTGACGACGGTGAAGAGGGTGAAGCGGCCGGTAACGGGAGCGGGCGCGGTGTAGGTGCCGGTGGCGATGGTTCCGGTCTGCACGTAGGTACCGATGGTCTGGTCAGAGATGCTGGAGGCGGTGAGGTCGCTGTTGAGGGTGAGCAGGCCGGTGCCGAAGATGACGGCTGGGCCGTCCTGCGGGGTGGACTCGCC
>DASWUY010000030.1:0-2747 GCA_036401435.1 Acidobacteriaceae bacterium
GATGGCAACATCTGGCTCTTCGGCGGGAGTGGCATTGACTCAAACAATGAAAGAGCATACCTGAACGATCTCTGGGAGTTCGATGTTACGACGGGCGAATGGACCTGGATGGCAGGTGGCAGTGTCTCCCCCGGTGCACCCACTTTCTGTGTGCCCGGCGTCTATGGGGCGCAAGGCGTCGCTTCGCCGAGCAACGTTCCCGAAGGGCGGCTAGGCGCAATCGGCTGGACCGGCGTCGACGGCAGCCTTTGGCTCTTTGGAGGCCTTACTGCCTGTCAACGGCAGGGAAGCGGGGGGGCAAGTTTGCTCAACGACCTTTGGAAGTTCGATCTCGTTACCGGCGAATGGACATGGATCTCCGGCGCGGATACCGCCGGAACTGCAGGCACCTACGGCGATTTGGGGTTGCCGTCCGGAGGCGTACCCGGCGCTCGCCAGGATGCAACAAACATGGGCACCGATGCCAGCGGCAACTTCTGGCTATTTGGCGGCAATGGGCTCGACTCTGCGGGTGACACCAATTACTTGAACGATCTTTGGGAGTACACTCCGGCGACCAACCAATGGATATGGCAAAGTGGCGGCACGACCGTGCCCGATCCAGACGGAAATGAGACGAGCCTGCCAGGAACCTATGGAACTCTGAGCCAGTACGCTGCTGGAAACGTTCCGGGCGGGCGCGAGGGCGGTGCCGGCTCCATCGATAGCAAGGGCAGGCTGCGGCTGTTCGGCGGAATCAGTCAAGACCCGCGCAGCGTCTCGACCTTTTTCAATGATGTTTGGTTCTTCAACCCTGCATCGAAGAAGTGGGCCTGGGTCGGCGGCTCCGATGCACCCAGCTGTGTTCTCGCTACCGCATTCGGTTGTGGGGATTACGGCGGGGTACCGTCATACGGCGTCCTTGGCGTTCCAGCTGCGAGGAACGTTCCAGGAGGGCGGGCATACGAAGCCATCTGGACGGACAGGAACCAAAACCTCTGGCTCTTCGGTGGGGACGGCGTCGACTCCACCGTTGCTTTCGGAGTGCTCAACGACATGTGGAAGTTTGTGCCTCCCGTGCCCACGACCCCGGTCTTCGGGACCATGGTCTTCTCGCCGTCGGCGACGGTCCCGGTCGGCACCCATGAGGCGATCACCATCAGCGATACTGTCACATTCGCTGGTGTCCAGCCCACCGGTGCAGTCACCTATGTTCTAAACGGCGTCAGTTACACGGCACCTTGTACCCCATCCTCCGGCGGCCTCGGCAGTCCGGAGACCTGCTCGGCCCAGGTCCCGGCTTCGACAGTCGCCTCGCTCCCCCTCGGCGGCTACGCGGTCACCGGCAGCCTCGCGCCGGATGACAACTACAATGCAGCCACCGCCCAGAGTGGCACCTTTACCGTCTCCGCGACTCCAACCGGCTGCACGGTACCTCCGCCAGCCAGCAGCAACACCATGAACGTTTCGTATTACACACTCGCCGGGAACGATGCTGACGGCGGCACCTTCCCCAACGGTGTCAGCTCAAACTACGTGCTTGCCGCGCTCGGCACATCTGGCTTGCCTGTCTACAACCCCGCTGCGGGGGCTAGCAGCGGAGCGATCGCGCCACCAAGAGACCTTCTCCCCGATGGCGAGATCACCTGGTGGAGTCCGGCCCTGAACAATGGTGGTCCAGGCGGCACCTCGGATGTGATCGGCACAGGGACCGGAGTTGTGTCTCTCCCCTTCAGCAATAACTCCTTCTTTCCTCCCAATGGTGCAGGTCCGGACGACGCCCATGGCTTCCAAACGGCGGTGCTTACCGGCAACCTGGTTGCGCCTGCTCCGGAGACCGTGAGTTTTACCATCGCGTCGGACGACATGGCCTTCCTGTACCTCGACGGGCAGATCGTCTGCGACGATGGCGGCGTACACTCACCGGCCTCGGTGCCCTGCACGACTTCGACGCTCGCCGTCGGTGCCCATACCCTCCAACTGTTCTTCGCCGACCTCAACCAGTCCGGTGCCGCCTTGGACTTCACCATCACGACCTCGAATGTCGGCGTGGGTGCCGGAAATCAACTCGTCTTCGGCAACATGGCCTTTTCGCCGGCCGCGACCGAGTCCGTTGGCACGAGCCAGGCGATCACCATCGCGGACACACTGACGTACTCCGGCGCACAACCGACCGGCTCCGTCTCCTTCACCTTGAATGGCATCTCCTACGCGGCGACTTGCATCACGGCAGGCAGCCCAGCCAGCCAGGAAGCCTGTAGTGCCTCGGTCCCCGCGGCCACGATTGCAGCGCTGCCCGTGGGTGTCTACGCCGTGACCGGCAGCTTCAAAGGAGACTGCAGCTATGCAGACTCAATCGCCCCAGCCGGAACATTCACGATCACGCCGAAGGTGGCGACTCTGGGCCCACTCACCTTCTCGCCCGTAGCCACGGTGCTCCAGGGCACAAGCCAGGCGATCACGATAGGCGACACGCTCAGCTTCACTAGCGCGCAGCCAACGGGCGCGGTGGCGTATGTCTTGAACGGCGTAAGCTACACGGCCACATGCACCGCTGGCGGAAGTCCCGGGACGTGCAGCGTAACGGTGCCAGCCATGACGATTGCTGCCCTTCCAGCGGCGAGTTACACCGTAACCGGGAGCTTCGCGGGAGACTCCGTTTACGCTCCGGCGACGGCACCGAATGCGTCATTCACGGTGGTCCTTCCGCCCCCGGACTTTGCCATCGCAACCGGCGGACCTCTCGCCCTGGTGACCCAGCATCACGG
>DASWUY010000031.1:0-8373 GCA_036401435.1 Acidobacteriaceae bacterium
AACGAGGCGAAGCCTTCGGGCCGATCCCAGGCATGCTCCGCCCGCAGGTTCGCCGACGCATCGTCCTGCTTCATGAACCGCGGCATCTCCGCATACAGCTTGGGACGAAAGTGATGCACCGCGAAAAAATGCTTCGGAAACAGCTTCGACGGCACAATCACATCCGCATCCACCGTCCAGAATGGAATGTCGATCCGGTGCACCAGCACCTGCCGCCACCGCTCCGGCTCCCGCATCGGGTTCTCATCGCCAATCACAATCGCCGCCCGCAGCTCCACCAGCAGCTTCTCCAGCGCATTGTGCGGCGGCCGCCGCACAATAAAGCTCACCTGGCGCTCCGCCAGGTCCTCCTCCACATCCACCAGCCCCTGGTTCAGGAACCGGTAGTGTCGAAAATTCGCATGCGGGAAGTTCGAGATCGCCGAGAAGAACGTGACCACCGGCAAGCCAAGCTCGTTCCCGAGCGCAATGGCCACATCGAGCGCCGGGTTATCGATCCCGCGCTCCGCCCGCTGCATCCAGTACACGACGCACTTTGCATCCCGCGACGGGATCCCATCGCGCCGGATCGTGACGCGTTCATTGGCTGCAATCGCGCGCAGCGGCGCAGGCAGGATGTCTGGTGCAGCAGGAACGGGCTGGCTAAGCTTGGGCATGATTGTTGCCATGGTAGCCCGCGCTGCCGAAGCGCGAGGCCACGCGCCCACACATCGCTTTCGGCCCACCCAACCACCTGCGGTGGGGCCAGATTCCTGCAGTGGGGCTACTGGCGGCTCTGCCGCGGCCCCGTTGTCGCAGAGGCCGCATGCGCGCACCTGCAGAGATCTCCCGCAGGTGCGCGCCCCCTCAGAAAAACATGCACAGCAGCTAATTCAGCGGATTGCCCGTGAACGCACTGATCGCATTGCAGAAGTCCAGCACCTCTTCCAGGGCCGAATCATCCTGGTTCGTCCTGACGAACGCCATGCCGCCTGGATTGCTCATGTTGGTGATCACCGGCGTCAGCAGCCCGTACTCCACATCCAGCTTGCCCACAAAGCCCACCGTGTTGCTTCCCTCCGTGGCCTGCGCAGCCGAGTACGCCGAGCCCGGAGCAAAGACCGTCTTGCGGATCGCGTAAACCGTGTCAGCATCCTTGTCCGCCACCAGGATGTACCCATCCTCAGCCGGCGTAAACACCGTGTCGTCCACCATCGGGGTGCCCCAGGGAGAGGTCAGCGGCACCAGCAGCACACTCTGCTCGGTGCTGCCCGGCTTGCGCACGATCACGATCTCTCCGTCGCCCTGGCTGGTCATGAACAGGTCGCCGCTCGGATCGAGCGTCATCGAGTCCGGGTCCTGAAGATTCAGCGTCACCGTCGCACCCGTCACCACGTTGGTCGCCTGCGCGTTGCCCATCAGTACCGGCGTCACGTTGATCGTGTTCCCGCTTCCGATCGTCGCCTGCACGATCGCCGGCTTGGTGTTCGGATTGTTCGCCGGGTTCGAGGCGCTGAGATACACCTTGCCGGCCCGGAAGACGATGTCGTCATAGCCGCCGCCGTGCGGGGTGGGCGCGGCAAAGGTGAAGGGAGCACTCTGCGTATGCGTCTTGTAGTTGATGGCGACAGCGTTCGGGTTGGCATCCTCGTTCTGGAGCGCCCAGACAAAGTGCTCGTACGGGTCCACTTTCAACCCGTCCTGGTGGCCTTTGACGTTGTAGACCCACTCCACCGCACCGCTCATGCTGTACTGCACTACCTGCGTGCTCTTGCCGTCGCTGCCGTCGGGCAGGTTGCCGTCTCCGTAGCCGATAAAAATGTGTTCGTCATACACAGCGATCGAGTCCGGAGCGCTGTACGAACCAGCCACGCCCGCAGCGAAGACGCTAACCGCGTAGCCTGGCGCGGCGGTGGGAAGACTGGCTGCAAAAGTGGGTTGTGCCGAGACGATTGCAGCGGCTGAACAGAACAGCGCCAGAAGAGAAGGGCGGATCGCAGACATGGGAAACACTCCTGATGTGTGTTGGCTCACCGAGCCGAGGAAGACACAACACATGCAAGATGGGCCCTGCGACTAAGACTTGGCGTAAGCGGCAGATGAATATCGTGTAACAAATCCAGGGCAGCGGCTCTCCCGGCGGGCAGCCCGTGCCCTCGATCTCAGCACAGAGAGTCTCAGAGAGTCTCGTCCTCTACCAGGAGCCCCACGCCCGGCTCAGGTAATCCGTCAGGCTCATGACAAACAGCACGCCCAGCGTAAAGATGCCGGCAAAGATCGACAACTGCAGAACCCGCGAGCTGGAGCGCACTTCCATGAAGAACCAGAGCGTCAGCAATGCCTGGACCGATGCGATCAGCAGCACAATGATGCCGTTCGCCACACCCAGGCTGAGGTAGGACGACGCCACCGAGACCAGCGTACACACCACCAGCACCGCGTAGATCAGCAGGTCGCGCGGAACAGCGCCTTCGCGCTGAGAGACAACCTCGTGTTCGTAATTCTTGGTCGGTTCCGACATGGCAGCACGACTCCTCAAGGCAACGATCGGTGCAGGCGCTCAGGCGTGGCGGCTCACAAGGTAGAGCAGCGGAAAGAGGAACGTCCAGACAATGTCCACGAAGTGCCAGTAGAGCCCGATATACTCCACGCTCGCCGAATAACCCTGGGTGTAGGCGCCCGCCCGCGCCTTGAAGACCAGGAAGCTCAGCAGCCCCAGGCCAATGATCATGTGCAGCAGGTGCATGCCCGTCATCGCAAAGTAGAGCGAAAAATACACCTGCACATGTTCGGCCACATCCAGCGGAAGCGCCTGGACCCCCGCCGCCGGATGGACGAAATCATCAATGCTGAAGTTGAGCCCCGGCACGTGGTGATCCACCCACTCGGTGCGCCATTCCGTAGCCTTGATGCCAATAAAAACCACGCCCAGCAGCAGCGTCGTCACCAGGTTGCGGACCAGCGCCCGCTGGTTGCGCGCCCGCGCCGCGTGGATCGCGAATCCCATGGTCAGCGAAGAGGTAAGCAGGATGATCGTGTTGAGCGTCCCCCGCACGATCGAGAGCTGATGCGAGCCCGCCACAAACGCCGGGTAGTACCAGCTGCGGTACACCAGGTACGCCATGAACATCCCGCCAAAGAACATGAACTCCGTCAGCAGGAACAGCCACATCCCCATGCTCGACGCCTCATGCTGCTGCGCCACCGTCTCGAAGTGGTGCCGCAGGTAGGGCGGGTGCGCATGCTCGTGCGCGATCGGATGTTCTGAGGCGGCGCCAGGCACCGTCGTCGGCAGCGCGCGTTCAGCCAATGGAAGGTACCTCGACTTTCGTCCTGTGCTCCAGCCACTCGTAGTCGTACGCGTCATGATCCATCACCGGGATCTCGACAAAGTTCTCCGTCAGCGGTGGCGACTGGATCTGCCATTCAAACCCCGTCGCCTGCCACGGATTATCGCCCGCGATCTTGCCGTACTTCAGCGACCACGTCAGGTAAAGAATGGGCAGCAGGTACCCCACGCCCAGCACGCTTGCCCCTGCCGTCGACAGCACGTTCAGCACCTGGAACTCCGGCGGATACGCCGCATACCGCCGCGGCATCCCCAGGTACCCCAGCAGGAACTGCGGAAAGAACGTCAGAATAAAGCCGATAAACGTCGTCAGCGCCGCCAGCTTCGACAGCTGCTCGGGATACATCCGCCCCGTAATCTTCGGCCACCAGAAGTGGATCCCCGACAGGTATGCCATCAGCATCCCGCCCACCATCACAAAGTGGAAGTGCGCCACGATGAAGTAGGTCTCCGTCAGGTGCACGTCCATCCCCAGCGACCCCAGGAAGACCCCCGTCAACCCGCCGATCGTGAACAGCCCCATGAACCCAAACGCATACAGCATCGGCGTCTCAAACGTCACCGAGCCCTTGTACAAGGTCGCCGCCCAGTTGAAAATCTTGATCGCCGAAGGCACCGCCACCATCATCGTCAGCAGCGAAAACACCAGCGCCGAGTAGGTCGACACCCCCATGATGAACATGTGGTGCTCCCACACAAAGAACCCGAAGACCGCGATCGCCACCGACGAGAACGCCACCGCCTTGTACCCGAAGATCTTCTTCCGCGAGAAGGTCGAGATCACCTCCGACATCACCCCCATGCCGGGCAAGATCATGATGTACACCGCAGGGTGCGAGTAAAACCAGAACAGATGCTGGAAGAGCAGCGGGTCCCCACCCTTGGCCGGGTCAAACACCCCGATCCCGAACGCCCGCTCCAGCACCACCAGGATCAGCGTGATCGCCAGCACCGGCGTCCCCAGCACCATCAGGATCGACGCCGCATAGTTCGACCAGACAAACAGCGGCATCCGGAACCAGGTCATCCCCGGCGCCCGCATCCGGTGAATCGTCACGATAAAGTTCAGCCCGGTAAAGATCGACGAGAAGCCCGCAATGAAGATCCCCAGCCCCGCCGTAATCACGTGCGTGTTTACATAGTGCGTCGACAGCGGCGTGGTAAAGGTCCACCCCGTATCCACCCCGCCGTTGATTAGCGCATACAGCGTGAAGATCGCGCCGCCCATGTACATGTACCAGCTCAGCAGGTTGATCTTCGGGAACGCCAGGTCCCGCGCCCCCAGCATCAGCGGCAGCACAAAGTTCCCGATCACCGCCGGCACGCTCGGCACCAGGAACAGGAAGATCATGATAATGCCGTGCATCGTGAACAGCTTGTTATACGTGTCCGCCGCCACCAGGTCTGACTGCGGCGTCAAGAGCTCCAGCCGGATCAGCCCCGCCAGGATGCCGCCAATCAAAAAGAAGAACGTGATCGAGATGAGATAGAGAATGCCGATCCGCTTGTGATCCACCGTCAGCAGCCAGCTCTTCAGCCCATACTCTTCGTTCAGATAATTGCGCGCCGGCAGCCGTGCGCCCTGCTGCTGCGGCAGCCTCACAATCGTGGTTGCGCTCATTGCTTCACCATCCCTGACGGCGCCGGCATCTGGCCTGGCGACGGATTCGTCCCGTTGGCCTGCGCATCGCTCGTGTTAAGCGTCTGCTGAATGCGGTAGTTCGAGTTCAGTCCCTTGATGTACTCCACCAGAGCGATCAGCGCGTCTTCACTCACCTGCCCCTGGTAGGTCGGCATAATCGGCTGATAGCCCGCCACCTGGTGCTGGCTCGGATTCAAAATCGATTCCCGCAGGAACCCGTCATCGACGTTGGTATACGTGCCGCTCGCCAGCTCCAGCTTTGACCCGTACACCTGCGCCAGGTTCGGCCCGCGCGCCCCCGCCGCACCCGAGTGGCAGCTATTGCATCCCAGCGACGCAAACAGCTTTTCGCCGTTCTGCGCAAGCGAGGTCCCGCTGGTTGAGCCCGCCGTCCATGCCTGGTAGTCTTCCGGCTGCATCGCCGTAATCTCCCCAATCATCTGCGAGTGCAGCGTGCCGCAGTACTGCGTGCAGAACAGGTGATACACCCCGGGCTTGGTCGCCGTGAACCACACCGTCGTGTACCGCCCCGGGATCACCTCCCGCTTGATCCGAAACGCCGGGATCGACCAGCTGTGAAACACGTCCTGCGAGATCATGGTCAGCTGCACCGGCTTGTTGATCGGAATATGCAGCGCGTTGATCTCGTGCTGCCCGCCCGGATGCTCCGCCTTCCACATCCATTGCTTGCCGATCACGTAGATATTCATCGCATTCGCCGGCGGCGTAAAGATGCGGAAGTAGAGAATCGCTCCCCAGACAAAACAGATCATGAACAGGATCAGCGGAACGATCGTCCAGGTCGCCTCCAGCAGCGTCGACCCTTCGATCTGCACCGCCACCGGATGCCGCTCCTTGCGGTACCGCACCGAGAAGACAGACACCAGCAGCAGCACCAGCAGCAGGCCCACCAGCGAGATCAGGATCAGAAAGAAGTACAGCCCATCGCTCCACGGCGCCACCGTCGAGGCCTCTTCGGGAAAGATCGCGAAGTGGGTGAGCCACTTGATCAGGAACTGCCATAACACCGGGCTGAAGAGATGCATCGTCTATCCGTTTCCGTGTCTGCCCGCATAGCTCGCAGGGCTCAGCCTGGCCGCACGTGCATCGCGGCGAAAATTGATCAGCATGTACCCGCCCAGCAGCAGCATGGTCGCCATGCACGCCGCCTGCACAATCCGGGCAATCACCAGGCTGTGCCCGTTGTGCGCCGGGTCGTACCGGTAGCAGTAGGTCAGTATCTCGTCTACCGGCGAGCCGATCCGCCCCGCCGACGCCTCCACCAGCCCCAGCCGCAGGTCGTTCGGCGAGTACTCCACCCCCATGTAATACTGCGCAATCACCCCCGCAGGCGTCACCAGCTGGATCGAGCTCGCATGCGCGAACTGGTCCATCTTCCCATCCGGCCCCGCCGTCCGCGTGTATCCAAAACCCGTCGCCTCGGCCAGCGCCGCAATGGCTGGCTGCTGCCCGGTCAAAAAGTGCCATCCACCCTCGGTCCCCGGCCGCCGGTACCGCTTCAGAATGGCCGCCTTCTTGGCCGCCGCGTCCGCCGGCGTCTCGCTCGGGTCAATGCTCACCACCACCACGTCAAAGTCCCGGCCCGGGTTGAAGCGCACCATCTTCAGCGCCCCCGCCAGGCCATTCAACTCCTCCGAACACAGCACCGGGCACTTGTAATACACCAGCGCCAGTACCGCCGGGCGGCTCCCGCCGAAGAAATCCCCCAGCCGCACCGCGCGCCCGGCCTCGTCCACAAACTGCGCTTCGAGCGGCAGCGGCCGGTCCAGGTGCTGGGCCACGCTCACATGCGTCAGCACCGTTGGCTTGGCATCCTCGGCGGGCGTGCCCATCTGCTTCTGACCGTAGTCCGCCACCTGCGCATGGCCCACCGCCACCCCGCAGCAGAACGCCACCACGACCGTCAACACCATGAGCAGAGTGCGCCCAGCCGGTTCCCGCCGGCCTTCGCGTTCCTGCCCCTGCTGCGGGTTGCGCCCCGTTTCGGCCATCGTGCCCTTCATGTTAGCCCTTCGCCGCGGAGCCGCCATCGCCTGGCATCCTTCGCCCTTGCGTGGCAGCAAACCCTGCCTCACCGGTTGTTCGCCCGCGCCGAGGCCTGCTGCCCGGCCAGCGCTACCGGGCTCCCGCGCTCCTGCTCATACCCGGTCCGCGCAAACCCCGTCGTCAGCGGCACCTGCACCAGCTGCGCCATGTCCCCGTACATCAGCTGCCCGCTACCAGACGTCTGTGGCGCCACCGGCAGGCCGCGCTCCGCGATCAGCTGCATCGCCCGGTCAATCGGAATCCTCACCCTGCCCTGCGCCGCGTCCACATAGGTGTAGTGCCCCAGCAGCAGGTCCTCCCGCGCGTGCATGTCGGCCAGGTCCTGGTCGCCATCATCGGCCTGCAGCCGCGGCGTCGGAAACGCAAGCGTCATCTCATGCAGCTGCCGCTGCTCCATGGCGGGATTGGACTGCATGCTCCGCCCCGTCATCCCGCCCGTGCTCGTCGCCCCGGCCTGCTGCCACGGGCTCGCCGGCCCGTCCGACCGCCGCATCACCGTGTTCATCACCTTGCCCATGCCAAAGGAAAAGAGAAAAAAGACCACCAGCGTGACACTCAGCGCTACCAGGAACACGCCCACGCCGCCCACGCTCACGTCGGTCAGCTCGTACCCCTCGCCCACCGAGTGCAGCGCCAGTCCATCGCGGTTCGGCACCTTGTTCAGGTCCTTGCCCGGCGCCTTGCCCGCCTCCCCGGCGTCGATGTCCAGGCCCTCCCCCGGCCCGGGCACCGCGTCCGACGACGGAGCCCCCATCCCGGCGTCGGTCTCCTTGTTCGTTCCACCCTTGTACAGCGGATTCTCAGGCGTGGGCATGCTCGGCCTCCAGTAGTTCCACCAGGTGCGGATCATTGGTCGCAATCAGCGGCCGCGTCTTCAACTGCGTAAAGTAATACGCCATCCAGAACGAGATCAGGGCCACCGGCACCGCGCAGTACTCGAGGATCCCGAACGAAAGGTGCAAGTGCCGCGCCGCATCCGGAAAGTTCGGCTCGATCAGCCAGAACATATCCCAGCACCGCGCAAAGATCATGATCCGGCACACCACCGCGAGCTTCCGCCGGTTGCGCTTCAGCGACCGCGACAGCAGCAGCGAAAACGGCAGCAGCCAGTGGAAGATCACGTCCAGCGTCGCAATCACCCCCCAGCCCCCGCGAATCCGGTTCAGAAACCAGGGAATCTCCTCCGGCGAGTTGCCGCTCCAGATGATCAGGAACCCCGCAAACGCCAGGTACATGTTCAGCATCGTGAACGCGAAGCACAGCTTGCCCAGGTCCTGCTGCTCCACCGGGCGGAACAGCGTCCGCATCGGCTCCACCCGCGCCAGCGCCATCAGCG
>DASWUY010000032.1:0-2239 GCA_036401435.1 Acidobacteriaceae bacterium
GGATTTCAGTCCGGCCGCGCTACCCGAGCAGCCGGCGATCACCTTTGTCAACCTGCCCTATACCCCGGAACGCGGTCCGCTCTTCGTGCTGCTCTATGACCTGGTGAACACAGAGGTAGCGGACCAGATCTTCGTTCGGCAGCAGCTGGTGAAGTTCATTGCCAGCAAGCCGGAAGGAACACGCTTTGCCATCTTCGTCTTCTCTGACGGCCTGCACATGGTGCAGGGGTTCACTTCCGATGAGAAGCAGCTGCTGGCGGCCATCAATCCGCAACGGTCGCATCCGCACGTTCCCATGCTGTTCCGCCTGGGTGCGCAGTATGGACAGGGCGATGGAAAGACGATGCAGGGTGTGTTCACCTACCTGGGGCGCTACCTGGATGGGCTGCCGGGGCGGAAGAACATCGTCTGGATCGCGGGCGATTTCCCCCTGTCGCTCTTCGCGAGCAATGAAGAGGTGGAGAGCTACCAGGCCAAGACGCGGCGCATGCTGGACACGCTGGCGCGAGACCAGATCTCGATCTACCCCATCTCTGCTCGGGGGCTGGTTGACCACCAGGAAAACGGGATGCCGAGCGCGACCTCGGTGGGAAGCAACGCGGGCTTCAATGCTGACTCCCGCGACCCGAACCATACCGTTCCCGAGTATCCGCTGACCGGCCCGGGCAGCTCGGCCGAGGCGACCGCTGCCGGGAACCTGGCCAACAATCCCGGTGCGCTGAACGAGGCCGCGCGCTCCAAGACAGGGGCCGGCTTTTCTTCCATCCTCTCCACCCAGGCCAGCGCGGACGAGGTGGCCCGGATGACCGGGGGACGTGCCTTTTACAGCCGCAATGACCTGCGCCTGGCGCTGGCCGAGGCGACCAGCGAGGGCAACAGCTACTACACCATCAGCTACTCGCCCACCAACCAGAACTACAACGGCAGGCTGCGCCAGATTGATGTGAGCCTGGCTCGTCGCGGATACACGCTCTCCTACCGTCGCTGCTACTACGGCACCAGCCCGGAAGCGCACCGCAAGCCCTCCGCGAGCCTGATGGCCGCGGCCGGCGCAGAGCCTGAGGTACGGTCGGTGAGCGACTCACTCTCGGCCCATATGCAGCACGGAGCGCCCACAGCCCACCAGATCGTCTTTGCTGCGCACTTGCACCCGATTGGCAGACCCGGCATGGCGACCCCGGAGCAGATGGCCAGCCTGTCTCAAGGCTCGGACGGAGAGAGACACAAGGACGCCCGGGCTCCGGTGAAGGTGCAGACCTTCTCGATCGACTACGCAGTCATTGCGAGACAGTTTGCGGCGGGCGGCAGTGCGTCGCCGACGATCGAGGTCGCGGCGGCGGCCTATGACGCAGATGGCCGCATGCTGAACGGGGTCGTGAATCGGTCGGTCGAGGGGGGAGTTGCTGCAGAGGCGCCAGCGCCGAAGAAGCTCTTCAAGATCCAGCAAAGCATCGACGTTCCAGACGGAGCTGTGTCCATCCGGGTGGCGATGCGCGATGTGCAGACCGACCGGATGGGGTGTTTCGAGGTCGCGCTGCCGCTGGCGCCGGAGCTGCGGGCTTCGGCCGCTCACTGAGATCGCCTCAGCTCATCTGCCTCAGGTCAGCCGTCACAGCTTAGTGCGGGCGGCCCCCTGAGGAAGGCGCAGCCGGAGCCGCCGGCGCGCTCGCCCGGGGGGCAGAGGGTGCTGCTGGCGCAGGCGCGCTGGCTCTAGGGACGGACACGTGTGGCGGAGCATAGCCGCTTCCCTGCACCGGTGCGCGCATCCCTGAAGGCTGCGTGGGCATGAGCCGCTGCCCGCCCGCGCCATAAACTGCTTCGCCAGCCCTTGGACCGCTCCTGTAGAGGCTATAGCCGCTCTCGGGGGACCCTTGGTAGGTCGGACGCGGCGCCAGGCGCAGAGGTTCGACGGTCTCGCCGGCTATCTGGAAGGAGCGAGCCACGGGCCGCGGCGATCCCGGCTCACGGAAGTGCACCTGCGGGACGCGCTGCACCGCGATCACCGGGAGCTGTGCTGCCGGCTGTCCGGCCCGAGGCACGCGGTGGATGGGCCGGCGCGGCGGTCGATAGCCCGGAGGGCCTCCGTGGGCTGGCGGGTAGGGATACCAGCCGCCCCCGGCACCAGCTTCGGCGCCCCATCCACAGCCCTGCGGAACCCACATCCAGCCCGATCCGCCATAGTAATTCCAGAAGCCGCAATGGTAAGGCAGCCAGCCCCACGGGTAGCTTGAGACCCAGC
>DASWUY010000033.1:0-5756 GCA_036401435.1 Acidobacteriaceae bacterium
CCTTGAGAGGACCGCGCGAGGCCACAAAGCGTACCAGGGCTACCGAGATGACGATCAGCACGATCAGCACCAGGGCGCCGGCCCAGGCCAGCCGATGCCAGTCATCGTAGGGCGAGATGGCATAGATGTAGATCTGCAGCGGCAGGGCGGCGATGGGCTCGTTGAGATTATGGCTCCAGAAGTTATTTCCGAAGGCGGTAAAGAGCAGCGGAGCCGTCTCGCCGGCAACCCGCGCAAAAGCCAGCATGCACCCGGTGATGATGCCTGGCGACGCCGTGCGCAGGGTGATCGCGAGCACCGACCTCCAGGCCGGCACGCCCAGGCCGAGCGCTGCCTCGCGCACCGCGTTGGGCACGGTGATCAGCATTTCTTCGGTCGTGCGGGTGATGGTGGGGATCATCATGATGCCCAGCGCCACGCCGCCCGAGAACGCGGAGAAGTGTTTCTGCGGCAGGACGATCAGGGCGTACACCGAGATGCCCATGACGATCGAAGGGACGCCGTTGAGCACGTCTGCGGTAAAGCGTACGGCGTTGGCGAGCGCGCTGCCGCGGCCAAACTCGGCAAGGAAGATGCCGCTCGCGATGCCCACCGGCACGCCCAGCAGGCTGCCGACGGCGAGCAGCAGGCCGGAGCCGACGATGGCGTTGGCCATGCCGCCGCCCACCTCGCCCACCGGCTTGGGGATCTGGGTGAAGAAGGCCCAGTTGAGCGAGCTGGCGCCCTTGTACAGCAGGTAGCAGAAGATGGCGACCAGCGGTGCGACGACCAGCAGCGTGCACAACAGGGCCAGCCCGGTAGCCAGGTGATTGGTGGCCGTGCGCAGGGTGGAATAGCTGCGCCTGGCAGGGCGGAGATCTGGGGTGGTGGTGGCCATGGGCTAGATCACGCTCGCCGGCGCGCCGCGGGTCACCGCCCATACCAGCAGGCGGGCAATCGCGTTGACGACGATGGTGACCAGGAAGAGGGCCAGGCCTATCTCAATCAGGGCGCTGAGGTAGAGGTCATCCGAAGCCTCGCTGAACTCGTTGGCGATGACAGACGCCATGCTGTAAGCCGGAGCAAAGAGCGACTTGACGATCTGGGGACGATTGCCGATGACCATGGTGACGGCCATGGTCTCACCGAGCGCGCGGCCGAGCCCGAGGATGATGGCGCCGACGATGCCGATGCGCGCATTGCGCAGCACGCCCATGCGGATCATCTCCCAGCGGGTCGCGCCGAGCGCGAGCACGGCTTCACGCTGGCTGTTGGGTACGGCGGACATCACCTCCCGCGTGAGCGAAGAGATGATGGGCAGGATCATGATGGCTAGGATGACCCCGGCGGCCAGCATGCCGATGCCGTAGTTGGGACCGGTAAAGAAGCCGGTAAAGCCGAGTGTCCTGCCCAGAGCAGGGTTGACATGCTCCCGCAGCAGAGGCACCAGCACGAAGACAGCCCACAGGCCGTAGACCACGCTCGGAATCGCAGCCAGCAGTTCGGTAAGAAAAGCCAGGGGCGAGCGCAGCCATCGGGGACACATCTCCGTAAGAAAGACGGCCAGCCCGATGGAAAGAGGCACGGCAATCAGCAGCGCCAGCAAGGAGGAGATGAGCGTGCCATAGATGAAGGGGAAGGCGCCGAAGTCGCCACTCACCGGATCCCAGGCTGACTTGAAGAAAAACGCTGCGCCAAACTTGTGCAGCGACAGCCGTGAGCGCAGGACCAGCTCCGTAGCGATGAGCGCGACGATGGCGAAGATGGCGAGCGCACAAACCAGCATGGTGAGGCGGAAGGCCTTATCCGCCCCAGAGGAGCTGCCGCGGCTGAGCAGGAACTGGCGGACCGGCGAGGGCGCGGCGGGAGGCGCTGCCACGGAGCGAAGCTCCGCCAATGGAGGGGGCCTGAAACTCGTCAATCGCGCTTCCTGTGTTTTCGTCTCCACCGCCCTCCAGCCTATCCGGAAAGATTGAACAGGAGGTTAACAGGGCGGGGGCAGTCTTTAGCTCCGCCCTCCATCGTACGTGAGGCGGTGGAGAGCGCCACTGGTGGAGGGAGGGCGGACGGAGCGCGTACCTACTTCATCTGCGCGATGGTTGCACGCACCTTGGTGACAACCTGAGCGGGAAGCGGGGCATAGTAGAGCGAGCCTGTCTCGGCCTCGCCATGGTCAAGCATCCACTCAAGAAAGTCCTTGAGCACGTGGCCTTTCGCTGCGTCCTGCGGTGATGTGGGGATAAGCAGCCAGGTGAAGCTCGAGATGGGATAGCTGTCCTTGCCGGGCGCGTTGGTGATGGAGACGCGATAGTCCGCCGGCATGGCCTTGACGCTCGCAGCCGCCGAGGTCACGCCCTCAATCGAGCCCTTGACCCAGTTGCCGGAGGCGTTCCTGATCATGCCGAAGGGGATCTTGTTCTGCATGGCGTAGATCAGCTCCACGTAGCCGATGGCGCCCGGCATCTGGCGCACCAGCCCCGCGATCGCCTCGTTGCCCTTGCCCCCGAGACCCTTCGGCCAAGGCACCGCGGCCGACGCGCCTACCGAGCTCTTCCAGTCGCTCGACACTTTGGAGAGATAGTCGGTGAAGATGAAGGTGGTGCCGCTGCCATCGGAGCGGTGCACGACGATGATCTCCTGGCTGGGCAGCTTGACGCCGGGATTGTCCCTGGCGATGCGGCCATCGCTCCAGTTGGAGATCTTGCCGAGGTAGATATCGGCGAGCACATCGGGCGCAAACTTGAGCTCCTGCGAGACGCCGGGCAGGTTATAGATGGGCACTACGGCGCCCAGTACGGTCGGGACATGAATCACCTTGATCTTCGACGCGGCCAGCTGTTCGTTGGTCATGGGAACGTCGGCGGCTCCAAAGTCGACCGTACCGGCGGTGACCTGGCGGATGCCGCCGCCGGAGCCGATGGGCTGGTAGTTGATCTCCACATTCGAGTGCAGGGAGTGGTACTCGGAGAACCACTTGGAGTAGATCGGGTTGGGGAAGGTAGCGCCGGCACCATTCAACTTTTGCGCGAACCCGGTGCTCGCGGTGCAAAGCAGTAGCGCCATACCCAGCATGCGACGACTCGTCTTCACTCTTCTTCTCTCCAGGGCGGCCCGTGGCGCGCCCAACAGCCAAAGCATAGTCCCTCTTCGTTACGGCAGGATGAAAGCGGGCCAGGGCCCGGGTCGGCGGGCTGGGGCGGCGGGCCGGGTTCCAGCGCTACTGCGTGACGCTCGCCGGGGCAGGCAACGCTGCATCCTGCTTCTCAACCGCAACCGCTACCGGCAGGGTGAAGATGAAGGTGGCGCCGGAGCCGAGTTCGCTCTCGGCCCGGATGGTGCCGCCGTGCGCGTGCACGATGTGTTTCGCAATGGCGAGGCCAAGGCCTGTGCCTCCCGAGTCGCGGGAACGCGCCTTGTCGACGCGGTAGAAGCGTTCGAAGATGCGGGTGAGGTGTTCGGACGCGATGCCCGGCCCAAAGTCCTGTACGAAGAACTCCACCTGTGCGCCGAGCCTGAGTTCGGTCCCCGCCGGCTCACGGGCCCCGACCAGGACCCTGCCGCCCGCCCGTCCGTACTTCATCGCGTTCTCGATCAGGTTGGCGAAGACCTGGGTCAGCGCATCGGGATCGGCCATCACAAAGACGGCAGGCGAGTCGGCCATCTCGAGCAGCACGCCGGAGTCCATGGCCATGCCGCCCAGCGACTCCAGCGCATCCTCGACGAGCGCATAGGCGCGCACCCGCTGCGGTTGCACGCGGTAGTCGCGCGCCTCTACGCTGGCCAGCACCAGCAGGTCTTCCGTCAATCGGTTCATGCGATGTGCATTCTTCAGCACCACGCCCAGAAACTCGCGGCCCTGCGCGGAGAGGCCGGAGTCGCCCTCGATCACCGTCTCCACGTAGCCGGAGATGGAGGTGAGCGGGGTGCGCAGTTCGTGGGAGACATTGGCAACGAAGTCGCGGCGCATCTTCTCGCCGCGCTCGACCTCGGTGACGTCGTGCAGCACGACCACGGCGCCCTCGCCAGGCATGGGCGCAGCACTCACATCAAAGACGCGCCCGGGCAGGAACGAGGTGGCGCGGCCATGGCCGAGCTCCCTGCGGCGCAGCGCCGCCTCCACGCAGGTCAGCACAGCAGGGTCGCGCACACACTCCACCAGCGGCCGGCCGGCGCGTACGGCGCTCGGCGAGATGCGCTGCATCACGGAGTTGGACCAGCTGATCTGGTTCTGGGAGTCGATGCCGACGACCGCCTGCTGCATGCTGTCCAGCAGCGCGGCGAGCTCTCTTCGGCTGCTTTCGAGCGCCTTGAAGCTCTGCTCCAGCCGGGCCGCGGTCGCGTCCAGCGCATGCGCGACCTCGGAGATCTCGTCCAGATAGCCCTCCTGCATACGCGCCGAAAGATCGCCGGCCGAGATGCGGTTGGCGAACTTGACGATGCGGTTCATCCGCAGCGCCACGCGATAGGCGAGAAAGGCCGCCAGCACCGCCCCAAGCGCCAGCGCCAGTGCCGAGGCGACCACCAAGTCGCGCGTAGTCAGCGGATGCTGCACCCGGCCGAGAAGGCCCAGGTCAAACACCGCCGTACCCATGCAGAGCACGAGCAGGAAGGAGAGGAGAAGCTTTGAGAAGACGCGACCTGTCATGGTTCCCTGCAACGGAGTCCCGGAGCGTAAGCGAACGGCCGGACTTCTTTTCAGTCTACCGGGTGGGAAGGCATGCAGTCCGCAAGCCCAGGGTCAGGCCGGGCGCGGCATCTCGAAGCGGTAGCCTGCACCGCGAACCGTACGCAGGTAACGCGGGTTCTCGGGGTCTACCTCGATCTTCTCGCGGATGCGGCGCACGTACACGTCCACCGACCGCGGGGTAACGAATCGAGCATCCCCCCACACCGCATCGAGCAGGTGGTCGCGGCTGAAAACTCGCCCGGGGTGGCGAGCCAGGTAGTCGAGCAGGCGAAACTCGGTCGCGGTGGTGGTGGTCAACTCGCCGCGCACCTTGAGCAGCATGGCGCCGGCATCAATCACCACGTCCTCAAAGCTGATGATGGCCGGGCCGGAAGGACGCTCGAAGCGGCGCAGTACGGCCTTGACGCGGGCAACGAGTTCCCGCGGCGCAAACGGCTTGGTGATGTAGTCATCCGCTCCCAGCTCGAGACCCAGCACGCGATCGTTCTCCGCCGCGCGGGCGGTGACGAAGATGATGGGCACGGTCGAGAGCACGGTGTGCGCGCGCAGCCTGCGGCACACATCCAGCCCATCGCCAGCCGGCACCATGATGTCCAGCAGGAAGAGGGCGGGGTTGTGGCGCTCGGCCTCGGTAAGCAGATGGGCCGGCGTAGGAAAGATGCGGACGGTGTACCCTGCCGCCTCCAGGTGGTGCTGCATCAGCCGGGAGATGTCTGCGTCGTCTTCAAGTACAAACACCAGGGGGTTCAAACGCATGTCTTCCTTGGGGGCCAAGCTCGCGCGTGCCGACGTAAAGGTGGACATTTACCTCGACCATACACACTTGCAGGCGAAAGTGGATGTCAATCTCCTGTGAATTCGGGCGTCTTAAATCGACTGCACGGCGAGCATCCTCAGGTCGTCCACCAGGCCCACTTCCTTCTGCACAAACGGCTCGCCATAGCGCACGCCCGCGAGCAGACCATAGTGGCGTGCTTCAGCATACGTGCGCTCGCGGATCTTGGCCTGCGGGACAAAGAGGCCAGTGCCCACGGGCTGCTCGGCGTACTGCGAGGTGTAGGCCATCAGCGCCTGGTGTCGCTGGTCGCTG
>DASWUY010000034.1:0-7580 GCA_036401435.1 Acidobacteriaceae bacterium
GCCATCGGCCCGCGGCGCATCCAGTTTGCCGAGCAGGGCGACAGCCCCTCTGACCCCGCCCGCCTCACCGACAACCCCGGCACCTGGCTGCCCTTCTCTGACCTCGTCTTCATCGACCCCGTCGGCACCGGCTTCTCCCGGTCTCTGGTCTCGACCGCCGACACCAAAAAGTTCTTCTACTCCACCACCCCCGACATCGAGTACCTCTCCCGCGTCATCTATGACTGGCTCGTCAAGAATGGCCGCCTGCAGTCCCGCAAATACCTCATCGGCGAAAGCTACGGCGGCTATCGCGGGCCCCGCGTCACCCACTACCTCCAATCGCAGCTTGGCGTCGCCATGAATGGCCTCGTGCTCGTCTCGCCCTATCTCAACCCCTGGATCGAAGGCAATGGCGACCTCTCCCCACTCCCCTGGATGATGACCCTGCCTTCCATCACCGCCGCCCATCTTGAGCGGCAGCACCAGCTCACGCCTGAAGCCATGGCCGGCGTCATCGCCTACACCCGCGGGCAGTACGTCACCGACCTGCTCGCCGGACGCTCCGACCCGGAAGCCACCCCGCGGATCGTCAAAAAGGTCACCGAGATGACCGGCCTCGACGCCGCCTTCGTCAAGTTCTCCGGCGGACGCCTCGACATCGGCGCCTACCTGCGCGAGGTCCACCGCGAGCGCGGCGAGATCGGCTCCGTCTACGACTCAAACGTAACTGCGCCTGACCCTTATCCCTTTGCTCCCGACCAGAACTCGAACGACCCTATCCTCGAGGCCATCATCGCCCCCACCACCACCGCCATGGTCGACTGGGTCACGCGCGTCGTCGGCTGGAAGACCACCGCCCGCTACAACGCGCTTTCCTATGACGTGAACAAGGAGTGGGACCGGGACAAGATCCTCGAGCGCGGCTCGACCGGCGACCTGCGCGAAGCCGTCGCCGCCGACCCCAAGCTCCGCGTCCTCATCGCCCATGGGTGGGATGACCTCAGCTGCCCCTTCATGGGCTCCGTGCTCACGGTCGACGAAATGCCCCTCATGGGCGACCCCGCCCGCGTCGCCGTCCACGAGTATCCCGGCGGCCACATGTTCTACACCCGCACCGCCAGCCAGGCCGCCTTCGTCAAGGATGTCGAGGCCCTGATCGCCGCCCACTGATCGCCGCCCACTCAACCCGTTCTCCAGCCAATGAAAAAGGCTACCCGCAACTTCGGGTAGCCTTTTCATTCCATTGCGTATGCTTGGTGAGCTCGCTGGGGCTCGAACCCAGGACCCACGGCTTAAAAGGCCGATGCTCTACCAACTGAGCTACGAGCTCCCTAGGGGCTGCTTTCAAAGTACCATAGCCCCGCGCCCCGGGGCTCTCCGGGAACTCGGCCCGCTACCGCTCCCGGCGCGGCTTCTGCATCGGCACCACCTGCACCGTTGTGTCCCGCATCTCGCTCAGAAAGTCGTTGATCACCGAGCCCCGCAGCAGCAGGTCCAGCCGCGATCGCGACGTCTGCCCAAACACCACGTGCGAGATCGCCTCCCGCTTGGCAAACGCAATCAGCGCTTCGCCCACCCGCTTGTCCGTCAACGTCACGACCTTCGCGCCCAGGCTCTTGGCCAGGCGTCGATACTCCTCCAGCCGCTCCGCCGCCGCAGGGTCGTCCGGCTGGTCGGCGTTCGGCCCCTGCACATACACCGCATACCAGTTGGTCGACAGGCGCCCCGCAATCCGCGCTCCCACCCGGATCAGCCGGTCGGTCCCCACCCGGTGTGACAGGCACACCATCACCTTCTCCGGCAGCGGCGCCTGCTCCAGGCCCTGCGCCCTCCGATACTCCGATGCCGCCGTGCTTACCTGCTCCGCCGTGGTCCGCAGCGCCAGCTCCCGCAGCATCGTCAGGTTGCCCTTGCGAAAGAAGTTCGCCAGCGCCTGCTCGATCTTGTCCTGCTTGTAGATCTTGCCCGCACGCAGCCGCGACCGCAGCTCGTCAATCGACACGTCCACGTTGACCACTTCATCGGCGCGCCGCAGAAAACTGTCCGGCACCGTCTCCCGGATCTGCGTGTTGGCCGACCGCGCTACCGCGTCGTTTAGCGTCTCCAGATGCTGCACATTCACGGCCGTTTCCACGTGAATGCCGGCGTCGATCAGCTCCAGCACATCCTCATATCGCTTGCGATTGCGCGATCCGGGTACGTTGGTATGGGCCAGCTCGTCCACCAGCACCGTGTCTGGCCGCCGCGCCAGGATCGCGTCGAGGTCCATCTCTTCCAGCACCACCGACCGGTATGCAATCGCCTTCAGCGGGATACGCTCCAGACCCTCCATCAGCGCCGCCGTCTCGCTGCGGCCATGGGTCTCGATCATCCCCAGCACTACGTCGATGCCCTGCAGCCGCAGCAGATGCGCATGCTCCAGCATGGTGTACGTCTTGCCTACCCCGGGCGCCGCGCCGATGTAGATGCGCAACCGGCCGCGACCCTCCCCGGCCCGCGCCTCCAGCTCCCGGCGCACCGGCTCGAGAGGCGCCGGACCCTCCCCTCCCAAATGAAAGGATTGCGGCTGGTCAGACATGCTCAGCCCGCCTCTACCGGGTGCCGGGTCTCTGATACAGCCACCACCGGCAGCGTGAACGAGAAGGTACTCCCCGCGCCCAGCCGGCTCTCCACGGAGATTTGCCCTCCCTGCGCTTCCACCAGCCGCCGCGCCAGCGCCAGCCCCAGCCCAGTGCTCGCCTCGCTTCCGCTGCTCCCTTCCGAGAACCGCCCGAAGATCGTCGCCAGCCGCTCCGCCTCAATGCCCCGTCCCGTATCCCGCACGCTGAACTGCACGTAGTCCTTCCGCTCGATCGCTTCGAGCACGATCAGCCCGCCCGCCGGTGTGTGACGCATGGCATTGCTCAGCAGGTTCTCGAGGATGCTGCGCAGCGCCCGCCGCTCTGCGCGTACCCGCGAGAGGTCCGCAAACGCCCGCACCTCTACTTCGATCTCCTTGGCCTGCGCCTGGGTGCGGACGCTCTCTCCCGCATCCCGCAGCAGGTCCAGCGGCCGTACCGCTTCAAGGTTCAACGCGCGCCGCCCGCTCTCAAGCTCCGCCACCGCAAACAGGTCCGCCATCAGGTCTTCCAGGTGCTCGGCTTCCGTCTGCGCCCCGTCCACCACGTCCGCCTGCAGCGGCCGCAGCTCCCCCGCGTAGCCCCGCGCCAGCGCGTGCAGCCCCAGGCGCAGCTTCTGCAGCGGGTCCCTCAGCTTCTGCGAGGCCACGGACAGAAACCTTGTCTTGAACCGGTCCAGGTCCTGCATCTCCGTCACATCCTCAAGCACGCTCACCGCGCCCAGCAGGTGCCCCTCCGCATCGCGCATGGGCGTGGTCCGCAGGCGGTACCCGCGCTGCGAGCTGCCAATCCGCATCGGCAGCAGCGAGGCGTCGCCCTCGCCCGTCACCTCCCGCTGCTCCGGCGCTGCCGGCCCCGCCTTTGCCGCCACCGGCCGCTGCATTGAAACCGCACGGCGGATCGCGCTCAGGATCCGGTCGCCCCCAACCGTGTTCGTCAGCGCCATCCGGTCCGGCGCGGACGCCCCCAGCAGCTCCCGCGCCGCCTGGTTCAGCTTCAGCAGCTGTCCCCGCGCATCTGTCACAATCACCGGCTCAAAAATGGACTGCACCACCGCATCCGTCAGCTGAAACTCCATCTGCCGCCGCCCCGACTCGGTCTCCCGCAGGTCCCGCAGCCGGATTGCCATCCGGTTCAACTCCGTTGCCAGCACGCCCAGGTCGTCTGAAACGCTCCACTCGATGCGCTGGTCCAGGTCCCCTTGCCCAATCCGCCGCGCTGTCCGCGCCGTCCGCCGTATCGGCCGCAGCACCAGGAAGATCATCACCGCCGAGAGCCCCAGCGCCGTCAGAATGCTCGCTCCACACGCCCCGATCAGCCGCGCCCGCAGGCTCTCGCGCGCCAGCTCCAGGTCCGCCACCTCGCGCTCCCGGTGCGTCCGCATCTGCTCCAGCTTGCTCGTCAGGCTGCGATTCAAAGGCTCCAGCACCGCCGCCGCATGCTCCAGCTCGGCTGTGTCCTTCACCTCGCCCCGCGCGCCTCCACGGCTCCCCGCTCCAAGGTGCCGGGCAATCGTGCTGTGGCTGGCTACCTCCGTGGCAATCGAGGGCACCTCGCCCGCATGCGCCATCGCCTGCTCGGCCGCCTCCAGCCGCAAGCCGGTCAGTTCTGCCTGCTGCCGGATCTCTTCGAGTGCAGCCCCGCTCGGTACCGCAGCGCCCGGCGCCCTCGCGCTCACCAGAGTCCGCTCCACCAGCAGCTGTTCCCGGCCCAGCGCCCCCTCGGCCACCGCCAGCGTGCTCGTCGCCCGATCCACCTGCAGCTGCTCCGCATCCAGCCCGCTCAGCGAGACGAACGAGGTGCGCACCAGCAGGCTCAGCCCCGTCACCAGCGCCACCAGCAACACGCAGCCCAGCAATAATCGTTGAAACAGACTCAGCATAGAAGGGCATCCGGCCTCAGCCGGCTCCAGTCAGAGCGTAGCGGCAGTGCTCTGTCGATGCAAGCTGCCACCACCCTCCGCGTCCGCCCTCCTTTGTCACCGCGCAGCAACCCTGCACACCTGCATCACCGCATTGCGGTAGGGGCAGGCCAGCAGCGTCTCCGCGCGGCTCGGCAGGATCACCCAGTCCACTCCATGCGCCTGCAGCCGCGTCACCCGCGCTCCATCATCAAGCGCCCCTGGACCCTCTTCCGCTCTCCTGTTCCGGTCCCAGGCCGGCGCCAGCGTCGGAAACAGCGAAGCCAGCCCCTCATCCTTCACATCCACCAGGATGCTGCGCTCTGCCACTGCGCGAAAGCCCGGCGCCTGCTCCTGGCCAAAGTCCAGCACCCCGGGCTCCATCGCAAACAACGCAGCCGCAGGCGCGTGATCCCGTATCCACACAAAGCCTTCCTCCCACGCGTTCTGCCTCGCCCCCGGCCGCTCCACATCGGGCAGCGCGCTGAACGTGTGTCGCTGCATCAGGAACATGCCCATCGCGCACACCGCCAGCCCCGCCGCCGCCCACGCTCGCCCACCTCTCGACAGCCGCACCGCGATCGAGGAGCCCAGCAGGATCACACCCACCGCGTAGATCGTATGAAAGCTGCGCAGCATCTGCAGCCGCGCCAGCAAGTACGGTCCCCCGCGATGCACAAAGCAGAAGCAGCATGCGCTGCTGATCGCCGCCAGCAGCACGCTGGTCAGCGCCAGCCTGCCCGTCTCCGTCCTCAGCCCTCTCCACCGCCACGTGGCTGCCATCATCGCTACCGGCGCCACCAGCCCCACCAGTTCGTACCAGTGCCATACCGCCGGGAAATAGTAGTCCCGGCTCTGCACCGCCTCGCGATAGACCGCGCTCACCGGCGTGCCCAGGTCCGCCACAAACAGGCCGCCACACACACAGAACACCACCACGCAACTCGCCCCGATCCATCGCCACCGTCTCTGCTCGACCAGCCAATACAGCACCACGAACGCAGCGATGTAGACCCCCATCAGAGGATGAAAGCAAGCCGTCAGCAGGCACAGCAGCGCCGAGGCCCTCCGCCTGCCTTCCACGCACGCCAGCACCGCCAGCAGGGCCGCCGGGGTGGAAAAGGAGCGAGCCGTCAGGTACGGGTCCACCAGCAGCAGGGAAGTCGCCGCCACCGGTACAGGAAAACACGTCGCCATCAGCAGCGTTGCGCCCCAGCCGCCGGCCCTGCTCCCCGCCACGCGCTGACCCAGCAAAAAGCAGATCGCCAGCAGGCCCCATAGCAGCGCCGCATAGGTCAGCAGCAGCAGCCAGTCCAGCGAAATACCAGTCGCCTCCTGCAATCCCGCCATCACTCTGGAGAACGCCGAGAGCCTCGCGTGCGTCGCTACAAACGCATCATCGTGCGCAAACAACAGCGGATGAATACTCTTCTTGATCCCGGTCACATAGATCGAGCCATCGACCACGTACGGATGGTAGCCATGCACGAAAATGGCTGCCACGGTCAGGGCAGCCAGGAGAGAAAGGTGCAACGTCACGCCCATCCAGCGGCGGCTTTCTATCAAGATCGAGGTTTGATCCTCAACAAGAACCGGCAAGTGCACCTGCTTTCCTCTACGCTTTCTGCATCATACCCGCCTGCCCTTCATCCGCTCCTCTGGTACCGCTCCAGCACCTGCTCCAGCATCACCATGCCTTCCATCGTGCCCTTGCTCGCACGATTGGCAATCGGCAGCACCGGCCATCGCGGAAAATGACGCAGCGCCGTATCCAGCGGCAGGTCCGGAAACAGCAGCGGCGTCCGCTCCTGACCAAGCGCCCGCTCCAGGCTCGTCTCCGGCGTCATCGCCGCACTCAGTGACACCAGCTCCTCGGCCCGCATCGCGTAGCAGGTCCCATCCGTGCACTGGATCAGCAGCGCCGGCGCGTTCCGCAGCGATACCTCCGCGCTCGCCCCGCTCAGCGTCTGCCCGCCCCCCAGCACCGGCACCGCCCCCGGCACCATCGCATCCTCCAGCCGCAGCCCTACCTCTTCCCGCTGCTCCTCCATCGACGGCAGCTCCAGCCCATCCTGGTGCGTGAACAACTCAAAGATCGGCTCCCGCTGCAGCGACCGCGACAGCAGGTACGCCATCGTGTTCGCCAGGATCACCGGCAGAATGATCGAGTAGTTCTGCGACACCTCCAGCACCATGAAGACCGACGTCAGCGGCGCCCGCAGAAACCCCGCAAACAGCACCCCCATCCCCACCAGCGCATACGAGCCCACCGACCCCGACGCATGCGGCAGCAGCGTGTGCTCGATCGTCCCTACCGCCGCCCCCAGCATCGTCCCGATAAACAAGGTCGGCGCAAACATCCCGCCCGGCGTCCCGCTCGAGAACGAAATTGTCGTCGCCAGCATCTTGAACACCACCAGCATCGCCAGCATCTGCCATCCGAACTGCCCATGCATCGCCTGGTCCATCGTCTCGTACCCCGGACCCATCACCTGCGGCAACCCGTAGTATCCGATCGCTCCCACCAGCAGCCCTGCAATCGCTGGCTGCACATAGTGCGTCCTCGCCGGCAGCCGCCGCAGCCGCGGCCGCAGGTACCCCAGCGCCTTTGAGAAGATCAGCGCAGAAAATCCGCCCAGCACCCCCAGCACCGCGTACGCCGTCAGCTCCCGCGGGTCGCGCAGCGTCACCGAAGGGATACGGAACATCGGCGCCGCGCCCCAGAACCATCGCGCCACGCACACACTTGAGATCGCCGACAGCACGATCGACCCCAGCACCGCCGCCGACCAGTGCCCGATCACTTCTTCAATCACAAACAGGATCGCCGAGATCGGTGCGTTGAATGCCGCCGCCAGCCCCGCCGCCGCCCCAATCGGCGCAAACAGCCGCAGCGAGTGCCGCGACAGCCGCAGCTTCCGCGCCACGATCGACGCCACCCCCGCCCCGATTTGCAGCGACGGATCCTCCGGCCCCAGCGAGAAGCCGCACCCGATCGCCAGCGCGGACGTGATGAACTTCCCAATCACCGTCTTGAACGAGATAAAGCCGTTGTATATATACAGCGCCGCCTTGGTCTG
>DASWUY010000035.1:0-12552 GCA_036401435.1 Acidobacteriaceae bacterium
GCTCGATGAGACCGTGCCCGGCAAGGGTACGCGGCTCACCGACCATAAAGACAAGTGGATCAACATCCTGGGCCGGCTCAAGCCCGGGGTGTCAGCGGCGCAGGCTGAGCGAGCAACGCAGCCGTTATGGCATGCGCTGCGAGCCGAAGAGTTAAAGGCGCTGGGCACCAGATCCAGGCGCTTTACCGATGATTTTGTGACTAACAGCCGCATGCGCGTTGTTCCTGGGGCGAGCGGCTTTTCCTACGACCGAGAGCAGTACGAGAAGCCGCTCATTGCAGTCATGTCGATGGCGCTGCTGGTACTGCTCATGGCTACGGTCAACGTCGCAAGCCTGCTGCTGGTGCGCTCGGCTGGCCGGGTACGAGAATTCTCCCTGCGGTACGCGCTGGGCGCGGGCACCACGCGTATTACCCGGCAGTTGCTGCTGGAGGGGCTCCTGCTCGGCGCAGCCGGTGGCGCTCTCGGCATGCTGCTCGCGCCTGCGGCCATTCGCACGCTGGTGCATCAGCTGACCGGCGACCAGGCATATGGCGCCTTTTCGCCGGTCATCGATCTGCGCCTCCTGGGCTTTAACTTTGCGGTGGCGCTTGCCGTTAGCCTGTTCTTTAGTCTTGCGCCTACCTTACAGCTGCGCCGCCCTGATCTGACGCTCACTCTGCGCGAGCAGGGCGGCACCGGTACGGCCGGGCTGCTGAACCTGCGCCGCGCCGTGGTGTGCCTGCAGATTGGGCTGAGTGTTCTGCTGCTGGTCGGCGCTGGCCTGTTTGTGCGTACCATGCAGAAGCTGCGCACAGTCGACGTCGGCTTCAGGACCGAGCACCTGGTCATGTTTGGGATCAACCCGAAGCTGGCGGGCTATCGTGGCGCTGCGGTGCCGAGGCTGCACCAGCAGGTTATCGAGACGCTGGCCGCGCTGCCTGAGATCACGGCCGTGGGGGCTAACGACAACGAGGAGCTTGCCTGCTGCAGCAACTCGGGCAACGTGACGGTTGCCGGCCACACCGATCCTCCCGATACCGATGTGGTGATCGAGGAACCCTTTGTCAACCCCACTTACTTTCAGACCATGCAGGTCCCTCTGCTCGCCGGGCGCGCCTTTTCCGAGGACGATACAAGCGATCATCCGCACGTAGCCATCGTGAATGAAACGTTTGCCAAGCACTTCTGCGGCAGCGTGCGGAACTGTCTCAACCGTCGCGCGGCCAAGGGTGGCGGCAACAAGCTGCCGCTCGACATCGAGATTGTCGGAGTGGTACGCGACGCCAGGAACGACGGTATCCGTGACGCCGTGCTGCCGACCTTTTATTGCCCCCTCAAGCAGAATCCGCATCCCGGACAGCTCTACCTGTATGCGCGCGCAGCGCTGGCACCGGAACAGGCCCTGGCCGCCGTTCGCCGAGCGGTCTACCAGCTCGACCCTTCGCTTGCTCCGGTCGCGCTGCGCACCATGGACACGCAGATAGAAGACGATTTATCCAACGAGCGCATGGTGACGCTCCTCGCCATCGCCTTTGGGGTGCTTGCTACGTTGCTTGCCGGGGTTGGAATCTACGGCGTGCTGGCTTACTCAACGGCTCAGCGAACCCGCGAAATCGGTATCCGTATCGCCCTTGGATCGAGCCGCAAGGCGGTCGCGCTCATGGTACTGGCAGATGTCTTTACCCTGGCGGCGATCGGTATTCTCGTAGCCGTGCCGGTGGCGTTTGCCCTCAGCAGCCTGCTGCGCTCGCAGCTCTACGGCATCTCGCCGGCTGATCCTGTCTCTCTTGCGGCAGCCGTTCTGCTGGTGGGCGCTGTCGCGCTTGTTGCCGCGCTGCTGCCTACCCGCCGTGCCGCCTCTGTTGATCCCATGCAGGCCCTGCGGGCGGAGTGACTTCGATGCTGAAAGGAACACGCTGTTGCACACACTGAGGAACGACCTTCGCTACGCGCTGCGGCAACTAGGCAAGAGTCCTGGATTTGCCCTCACCGTCATCCTCACGCTTGCCCTGGGCGTGGGGGCGAACGCGGTTGTGTTCAGCGTGCTCAACGCGCTGGTGCTGCGGCCGCTGCCAGTGCCTGGCCCGCAGCAGGTGGTGTTTCTGAATCGCACGGGGAACACCGGCACCATGACGAACTCTTCTCCTTCGCAGTCAGAGCCTGACTACCGTGACCTGCGCGACCGCAATCACACCTTCTCGAGCCTGGCTGCCTATCGCCTGCAGCGCGCGGGGGTGGGGGCCACCGGAGCCGTGCAGCAGAGCTGGTTCTACGAGGCGTCGGCCAACTACTTTGACATGCTTCGAGTGCAGCCGGTGCTGGGCCGCTTCTTTCACGCGAGCGATGCCAAGGGGCTGAACTCTGCGCCGTACGCGGTGCTGGCGTACGCCTACTGGCAGCAGCGGCTGAACGGGGACCCAGGGATCGTCGGCAAGACGATCGAGATCAACAAGCATCCCTTCACCGTGCTGGGCGTTGCTCCTGCGCACTTTCTGGGCACGGAGATCTTCGTCGTCGCTGACTTCTGGGTGCCGCTGGTGCAGGAGGAGCAGATGGAAGGCTACGACAGCTCCGAGCACCGGGGCGATCACAGCAGCTGGGTGATCGGCCGCATGCGCCCCGGGGTAACCCGCGCCCAGGCAGAAGCCGACCTGAACACGATTGCGAAAGGGATGCAGCAGCAGCATCCAGCGGAGGATGAAGATCTGGGCTTGCGGCTCTCCCGCCCGGGCCTGGTGGGCGACACCCTGGGGCGTCCGGTGGAGGCGTTTCTCGCCGGAGTCATGGCGCTCGCCGCCCTGGTGCTCTTGGCCGCGTGCGCCAACCTGGGCAGCCTCTTCGCGGCGCGCGCCGCTGACCGGGCACGAGAGCTGGCGGTCCGTCTGGCGCTGGGCGCGTCGCGACGCACCCTGGTCAGCCAGCTGATTACGGAGGCGGTGCTGGTCTCACTGGTAGGCGGCGCGCTTGGTCTGGCGGGCGCAAACGCGCTGCTGCAACTGCTGAGCCGGTGGCGGCCTTCGCCCGGATTTCCGATCCAGGTGATGGTGAACGCGGATGCGCGCGTGTGCGCGGTGGCTCTGGCGCTCTCGGTGGCGTGCGGCATCTTCTTTGGCCTGATGCCGGTGCGGCAGATCTGGCGCGACAACGCCTACCTGGTGATCAAGAGCGGCCCCTCGGGCGCTGGCAGCGGCCGCCGATGGACCCTGCGCGACGCCCTGCTGGTGGTCCAGATCGTGCTCTGCTCGGTGCTCGTGACCTCGTCCCTGGTAGCGGTTCGGGGCCTGGTGCGCAGTCTCCATACCTCTTACGGATTTCAGCCCCAGGGGGCGATCCTCGCGGACTTCGATCTCCGCATGGTGGGCTACCGGAACGATACCTCGCTCCCCTTTCAGAAGGGTGCGATGGACGCGATCGCAGCGCTGCCCGGGGTGACGGCGGTGGGTTTGACAGACACCGTGCCGCTCGGCATCAGCACCTCGGACCAGAACGTCTACCCGGACGGGACCACTGACTTCCGGGACAGCAACGCGGCCGCCGACGCCAACCGCTACTACATCTCGCCCGGCTACCTTGCTGCCGCCGCCACCCGGCTCGTCGCCGGGCGCGATTTTACCTGGCACGATGATGAGCATGCGCCGCCGGTCGCGGTGGTCAACCAGACCTTTGCGCGCAAAGTCTTTCCCATCGGCGACGCCGTGGGCCGCTACTTCGTCCGCAGCGCGAAGCGGTACCAGGTCATCGGCGTGGTGGAAGACGGCAAGTACCAGACCCTGACCGAAGACCCCATGGCGAGCATGTTTCTCTCCACCGCTGCTTCGCCTGACACGCATACCATGCTGGTGGTGCGCACCCAGGCGGGCGAGGCGGAAACGGCCGCGGGCATTCACAAGGTGCTCATCGGTCTCGATCCCTCTCTGCCCATGACCATCGGCGGCTGGCCTGAGGCCATGCACATGGCACTGTTTCCCTCGATTGCCGCGACTGCGGCGCTGGGGGTGATGGGCGCGCTCGCCGCCATGCTCGCCGTCACGGGCATCTTTGGCATGGCCTCCTACGCGGTCTCCAGGCGCCTGCGCGAACTCGGCCTGCGCGTGGCTCTCGGCGCGCAGAAGAAGGAAGTGCTCAGCGCCGCACTTGGCCGCCCTGCGCGGCTGCTGCTGGCCGGCTCCATCTGTGGCATGGTGCTTGGCGCCATGGCCAGTCGCCTGCTCGCGCATATCGTCTACCAGGCAACCTCGCAGGACCCGGTGGTGCTGGGCGGGGTGATCGCCAGCATGGTGCTGCTGGCGCTCGCTGCTACCTGGCTGCCGGCGCGGCGCGCCCTGCGTGTCGATCCGGCTTCGCTGCTGCGGGAGGAGTAGTCATGAGAAACCTTACCCTAGAGATACGCTACGCGCTGCGGCAGTTGCGCAAGCACCCCGGCTTCACGCTGGTGGCAACGCTCACGCTTGCGCTCGGCATTGCCGCGGCCACCGCGGTCTTCTCGCTGGTAGACACGGTGCTGCTGCGCCCGCTGCCTTTTCCGCAGCCGGAGCGCATCGTGGCGCTGGACACGCTGGCACGCGAACACGGCACGGTGGGCGCGGCGACCCTGCCCTCGGGCACCTCGTACCCGAACTTTTTCGACTGGCGCACGCGCGCGCGCAGCTTTGATTCGCTCGCCTCCTGGCAGGAGGGCTCCTTCACGCTGGGCTCATCCGGCGGCAATGCGCCGGCGCGCCGCGTTGAAGGCATGACGGTGTCCTCTGACTTCTTCCGCGTGCTGGGCGTGGACCCGGCGCTGGGACGCAGCTTTACGCGGGCCGAGGAGTCAGCCGGCAATCGCTCTGTCATCCTCAGCCACAGGCTTTGGCAATCGGCATTCAACCAGAGCCCGGACGCTATCGGGAAAAGCATCCGCCTGAACGACGAGACCTACTTTGTTGTCGGGGTCATGCCGCCCAGCTTCGCCTTTGCCGATAGCGAGGCCTGGGTGAGCGACGTCTGGGTGACACCCTCCACGGCGCAGGAGGGCAAGAGCCCTTCCGGACAGCAGCGTGGATGGAACCAGATCAACGTGCTCGGACGGCTGCGGCGCGGGGTCACGATGGAGCAGGCGCGCGCCGAGATGCAGACAATTCAGCAGGCGCTGGCCGCGCAGTACACAGACGATACAAAGCTGACCGGGGTAAGCGTCGTCTTCGAGATGGAGGACCTTACAGGCGGGGTTGAGCAGCCGCTCCATCTGCTCTTTGGCGCGGTCTGCCTGCTGCTGCTGATAGCCTGCGCCAACGTGGCCGGACTGCTGCTTACGCGCTCGGCCGCGCGCCGCCCGGAGCTGGCGCTGCGTACCGCGCTCGGAGCGAGCCGCTTCGAGATCACGCGGCAGCTGCTGATCGAGTCACTCACGCTTTCCGCGTGCGGTGGCGCCTTGGGCTTTGCCATGGCCGCCGCTGCGCTGCGAATTGCGCCCAGCCTGCTGCCGACCGGTCTGCCGCGCATCCACGAGCTCTCGCTGGACCCGCGCGTCTTTCTCTTCGCGGTTGCGGCCTCGCTGCTGACCGGGCTGCTCTTTGGCGTGGTGCCGGCCTGGCGCAGCGCCCGCCTGGATCCTGCGGTCGCGCTGCGCGACGGCACCCGCGCCAGCACCGCGGGCCGCTCGCAACAGCGGTTGCACAGCCTGCTCGTGATCGCGGAAACGGCGCTCGGACTGGTGCTGCTGGTGGGCGCAGGGCTGCTCATGCTGAGCTTCCATCGCGTGCTCTCGGTCGACCCTGGCTTCAACCCCAGGCACCTGCTTACCTTCAAGATCGGCATGCCGGAGAAGCGCTATGGAGACCAGCGCCGTCTCCAGTTCTCGCAACAGCTGCAGGCACGTTTTGCCGCCCTGCCCGGGGTGACGGATGCTGCCTTCGGCTACCCCATGCCCATGAGCCAGAACGGGATGAGTCTCTCCTTCTCGATCGATGGCCGTCCGTCAGCAACAGGAAACCAGCCGAGCGCGCGCTCGAGCGTCGTCTCGGCAAATTTCTTCCACGCCATGCAGATGCCTCTGCGCCGCGGGCGCCTGTTCTCCGCTGCTGAAGATCAGCCTCACAGCCCACCGGTCATGATCATCAACCAGGCGTTCGCCGACCGCTTCTTCCCCGGCGAAGACGCGCTCGGCAAGCACATTACCTCCGATCTCTCGTCCGGCGACCAGCCCGAGTCGCGTGAGGTGATTGGCATCGTTCAGAACGTGACCCACGATAGCCTTACCGAGACGGCCGCCCCGGCCTACTACATCCCTTTTGCGCAGGTGCCGATTATCCCGCCTACCTTTGCCCTGCGTGTGGCAGGGGAACCGGCGGCGTATGTAGAGACGGTGCGCTCGCTCGTCGCACAGCAGGACGCTTCCCTGCCGGTTTACCGGGTGCACACCAACCTGCTCACCCAATCGACCGCGCAGCAGAGATTCGAGACCCTGCTGCTGTCGGGTTTTGCGCTGCTGGCGCTGATGCTCGCGGCAATCGGCCTGTACGGGGTGCTCAGTTACATGGTGGCGCAACGCACCTCAGAGCTGAGCCTGCGCATGGCGCTGGGGGCACAGCGCAGCCAGGTGCTCGCGCTGATCCTGCGCCGCGGCCTCGCCCTCACGACAGCCGGGATCGCGATCGGCGTGGCTGCCTCGGCCCTGCTCACCCGGTACCTCTCCTCCCTGCTCTTCAAGACGCGGCCGCTCGATGAAGGAACCCTCCTGTCGGTCACGCTGCTGCTGTTCGTCGTCTCCTTGAGCGCCTGCCTGGTACCTGCCTGGCGGGCTGCGCGGCTTAGCCCCAACGAGGGCCTGCGACAGCAGTAGCGCCCTCGCGAAGAAGACCTGCCCTACCCTGGAGCCCATGGCAATGATTGAACT
The DNA here is from genome assembly GCA_036401435.1 of Acidobacteriaceae bacterium. Classification (GTDB taxonomy): domain Bacteria; phylum Acidobacteriota; class Terriglobia; order Terriglobales; family Acidobacteriaceae; genus EB88. The sequence goes on from DASWUY010000035.1 coordinate 6,857, forward strand.
AAGGAACCTCGAACGCAGCTACAAGACAGGCCCAACGGAAACCTGGGTGCTTCGCCACGTCGCACTCACGATTCGCGAGGGCGAGTTTCTGACCATCATGGGGCCTTCCGGCGCTGGCAAGTCGTCGCTGCTGAACGTGCTGGCCATGCTCGATGACCAATGGTCGGGCGAGTACCTGCTGGCCGGCGAACCCGTGCATGCGATGAGTCGCAAGCAGCGCGCGGACCTGGCGCGGAGGCAGATCGGCATGGTCTTCCAGAGCTACCACCTGCTGGACGACCTGACGGTAGCCGAAAACATCGACCTGCCGCTGACGTACAAGAATATTGCGCGCAGCCAGCGGCAGGCCATGGTTGCGGATGCTCTGGATCGCTTCAAGATCGTCGGCAAGAAGGACCTCTTCCCGAGCCAGCTCTCGGGCGGCCAGCAGCAGTTGGTGGGCATTGCCCGGGCGGTTGTCCACCAGCCCGCACTGCTGCTGGCCGACGAGCCGACGGGCAATCTGCACTCCACCCAGGCGGAGGAGATCATGAAGCTCTTTGCTGAGCTGAATCGCCAAGGCACCACTGTGGTGCAGGTTACGCACTCTGACCTGAATGCGGGCTATGGGACCCGCACGATTCAGCTGCGGGACGGCTGGTTGTTTCGCGATACGGCTGCACCGGGGGGCATACCTCCGGAGCGACAGGTGCAGCGACAGCCGATGCGCGCGGGAGAACAGGCTTGAGTCTCCGCCGGTGCCATGCGGTGCTGCTCGGGTGGGCGCTGGTCGTGCCGACGGCGGGCCGGGTGCTGGGCCAGCAGCCGGCACAGGTACAGGCAGGCGCGCCGGCGGCGGACTCGCTGCCCCAGACCGCCCCGGCGCTGCGGCTCGATATTCCTCACTCCTCCAATCCCCTGCGGGCCTACCTGCCTACCACGGTGCCCGCGCCCAGTCTCGCGAACTCTCCGCGGCTGGACGCGCTGATCCGCGACGGCAGGCTCTACCTCTCGCTCCAGGACGCGATTGCGCTCGCGCTTGAGAACAATCTTGACCTGGCCATCGCCCGCTACAACATCCCCATCGCGGCGGCCGACGTCCTGCGCACCGAGGCGGGTGGATCGTTCCGGGGCGTCAACACGGGCGTGGTTCAAAACACGCCCGGCGGGGGCGTGGGCGGCTTCGGCTCCGGTGGCGCGGGCGCGGGCGCCGGGGGAACCAGCGGGGGTGCGGGGGGCGCGGGCACGGGCGCGTCGGGGCTGGTGCAGAGCACGCTCGGCACGGGCACATCCGTCCCCTCCTACGATCCCATCCTTGGTGGCAACTTCAGCCTGGAGCACTACACCGAGCCGCTGTCGAACATTGCCATCTACGGCGTACAGTCGCTGCAGTCCAACAGCACGCTGGGGGACCTGGGCTACAGCCAGGCCTTCCCGACGGGCACCGCCATCTCGTTTGGACTGGATAGCAGCCGCTCTACTTCGAACAGCCCGTACAGCTACCTGAACCCTACGCTGGGGTCGCGCTACCAGTTCGGCGTGCAGCAGCAGCTGCTGGCCGGTTTCGGCTTTGGGCCCAACCTGCGCTTTCTACGCATTGCGCGCAACAACCAGAAGATCTCGGACGCTGCCTTCAAGCTGCAGATCATCTCGACGGTGACGCAAATCGCGAATATGTACTGGGACCTGGTGAACGCGTATGAAGACGAGCAGGTCAAGGAGCGTTCGCTGGCCTTTGCGCAGCAGATGCTGGAGAGCGGTCGCCAGCAGCTCAACCTGCAGTCCATCCCGGCGATGGATGTGCTGAAGGCCGAAGGAGAAGCAGCGGCGCGGGAGGAAGACCTCACCATCGCCAGGACCACGCTCCAGTTCCAGGAGCTGCTGATCAAGAACGCGCTAACCAAGAACCTGGACAGCAGCGTGCTTGAAGCCATGCCGGTCGAGCCGACGGACCAGAGCTCGCTCGCCTCCGGCCTGCTGACCGTGGCCGGCAGCCGGCCTGCCACCGAAGACATGATCGCCTCTGCCCTGCAGCAACGCGTGGAGCTGGGGGAGTCCAACCTTGATATCGAGAACAGGAAGATCAGCCGCAAGGCGGCAGATAATGCCCTGCTGCCTGTGGTGACGCTGAGTGGTTTCTATGCCGGCACGGGCCTGGCCGGGCTCAACAATCCGAGCGCCCACACCACCTCAAACGCGCCCAGCACCTTTGGCGGCGCTCTCGCAAACTCCTTCAACAACAGCTCGCCCGACTACTATGCGGGGCTAAGCGTGGCCATCCCTGTGCGCAACCGGATTGCCAAGTCAGACCAATACCGCTCGGAGCTTGAGTTTCGCCAGGCAGGGCTGCGGCTGCAGCAGTTGAAGAAGCAGATTCGCATCGAGGTGCGGAATGCGCAGTATGCTCTGGAGCAGAGCCAGGCGCGGGTAGAGGCGGCGCGCAAGGCTCGCGATCTGGCGCAGAAGAGCTTCGACATCTCGCACAAGGAGCAGGAGCTTGGCGCCGGGTCGAATCTGCAGACTTCGACGGCGCGGCGCGACCTGGCGACGGCCGAGTCTGCGCTGGTGGCGGCCATGACCGCGCAGCAGAAGTCGGCGGTCGAGCTGGACCGCTCGATCGGTTCCACGCTCGACACCAATCACATTTCGATAGAATCGGCGGAGACAGGCATCGTCCGCAGACAGCCGTGACGCGGGGTGAGCGGAGAGAGCAAGGGCTGATGGCAGCGAGGTCCAGTACGCGGGTCGACACGCCGGACCATCGGGCAGCAGAGCAGGGCTGCCGCCTGCTGATTGCCGATGACCAGCCGCACATCCTCGATGCGCTGGAGCTGCTGCTGCAGCCGGAAGGCTACCTGCTGGAGCGTGCGGGCACGCCGGCCATGGTGCTGGCGGCGCTGGCCAGCCAGAGCTTCGATGGCCTGCTCATCGATCTGAACTACACTCGCGACACGACCTCCGGGCAGGAGGGGCTGGAGCTGCTGACCCGCGTGCAGGCGCTTGAGCCGGACCTGCCGGTGATCGTGATGACGGCGTGGAGCAACGTCGAGCTGGCGGTGGAAGCGATGCACCGCGGAGCCGCGGACTTTATCCAGAAGCCTTGGGAGAACGCGCGCCTGCTGACCGTGCTGCGCACCCAGCTGGAGCTGCATCGCACCCAGAAACGCGCGCAGTGGCTGGAAGCAGAGAATCGCATGCTGCGCGCCGAGGGTGCGCCGGACTTTATCGCGACCGCCCCCTCCATGCGCGCTGTGCTGCAGACGATGACGCGCATCGGCCCCTCCGACGCAAACGTGCTCATCACCGGCGAGCATGGCACCGGCAAGGAGGTGGTGGCGCAGACCATGCATCGGCTCTCCTCGCGTGCCGAGCGCACGCTGGTGACGGTGAATACGGGCGCCCTGCCGGACGGCACCTTTGAGAGCGAACTCTTCGGCCACGTGAAAGGCGCGTTTACCGATGCGCGCACCGATCGCATCGGCCGCTTCGAGCTCGCGCATCGCGGGACTCTGTTCCTGGACGAGATGGCGAACGTTCCCATGCGGCAGCAGGCCAAGCTGCTGCGCGTGCTGGAGACGGGAGAGCTGGAGCGGGTGGGGTCCTCGCGCACCCAGAGTGTCGACGTGCGGGTGCTCTCTGCCACCAACGCCGACCTGCCGCTGGCCTGCCGCAATGGCCTGTTTCGCGAGGACCTTCTCTTCCGGCTGAACACGGTTGAGATACGCCTGCCTCCGCTGCGGGAGCGAGTGGAAGATATCCCGGCGCTGGCTGCGCACTTTCTCGCCCGGCATGCCACGCGCTACCGGCGGGCGGCGCGAGGCTTTGAGCCTGCTGCGCTGCAGGCGCTGCTTCACTACGGCTGGCCGGGAAACGTGCGCGAGCTCGATCACACCATTGAGCGCGCCGTGCTCATGTCTCGCGGGGATCGCATTGAGACGGCGGACCTTGGCCTGCACCGCGCGGCCCACGCAGCCGGAGCGGCGGCGAGCCAGAGCCTGGACGAGATGAGCCTTGAGGCGGTCGAGGCGATCCTGATCCGCAAAGCTCTCGCACGAGCCTCTGGCAACGTGAGCCACGCAGCGGAGGCGCTTGGCCTGAGCCGCGGAGCCCTCTACCGCCGCATAGAAAAATACGGGCTCTAGGCGCACGGATGGCCTTGAGGCAGCCACCGCCGCGTAAACGGCTCGCCCTCGGGCCCTCCCGTCGCCGACTCAGCTTTGAGCGTCGCATCCGCATCTTCGCGTGGGTGTTCGCGCTTCCTACGCTCGCCGCGACTGGCCTGCTGCTCAGGGGCAGCTCGCTCGGGGCGGCGCTTCTGGTCCTGGCCACGCTGGCCGCTGCCTGGGCCATGGCCATCTCGCTCTTCATGGAGCAGATCGTGCGGCCACTGCAGACACTGGCGAACGTGATCAGCGCGCTGCGCGAGGAGGACTACTCCTTCCGCGCGCGTGGCGGCCGGCGCAACGATGCCATCGGCGACCTGGCCATCGAGGTGAACGCGCTGGCCTCCAAACTGCAGGCGCGCCGCAGCAATGCGATGGAGGCGATGGCGCTGCTGGAGCGTGTGATGAGCGCGATGCAGTCGCCGGTGCTCGCGTTTGCGCCGGACGGCACACTGCGGCTGATGAACGCGGCCGCCGAACGCGCCTTCCAGCTGGAGGCGGAGGCCTCCATCGGTCGCGCGGCCGGGCAGTTGCGGCTCGAGACCCTGCTGACCATTGCCGATGATGAGTTGATCTCTCTTCCTGTAACCGTGGGTGACCGTCTTGTCTCCAGCCGATGGATCGTGCAGCGGTCCTCCTTTCGGCTGCGCGGCGTACCCCATCAGCTGCTGGTGCTCTCAGACGTGAGCGCGGCGCTGCGCGAGGAGGAGCGCCTGGCCTGGACGCGGCTCATCCGCGTCATCGGCCACGAGATCAACAACTCGCTCACGCCGATCAAGTCCATCGCGGGCAGCCTGCGGGCGCAGCCAGTCGAGAGGCACCGGAGTGTGCAGGGTGAGGCGGACCTGGAGCGGGGGCTCGCCGTCATTGAGAATCGAGCCGAGTCGCTGAACCGCTTTCTGCAGGCGTACAGCCAGCTGGCCGGGTTGCCGACGCCGCGCCCGGTGCTCTTTCCGCTGGAGCCGCTGCTGCACAAGGTCGCGCGCATTGAGACGCGGCTGGCCGTGCGCGTTGACCCCGGTCCTGCGATCACGCTTGAGGGCGATCCGGATCAGCTGCAGCAGGCGCTGATCAACCTGGTCAAGAACGCGGCTGATGCGGCGCTGAGCGTGCAGGACCATCCGGCTCCGGACGTCGTGCTTGGATGGCGCACCCTGTCTCCGGATCTCGTGATCTCGATTCTTGACAGTGGGCCCGGCATTGCAAACGAGAGCAACCTCTTCGTGCCCTTCTACACGACCAAGGTCGGCGGCACAGGGATTGGCCTGGTGCTGGCGTTGCAGATCCTTGAGGCACATGGCGGCACGGTTCGTCTGCGCAACCGGAGCGACACCGCGGGGTGCGAGGCGGAAGTGCGCCTGCCGCTGCCGCCCGGGGTGATCTGAGAGCGCTCTAGCTGCGCCCCATTCTGCGAAAGAGTGGCGCGCCCCAGGTGCCGATCGCCAGCACTGCGCCGAAGAGCACGACCGCATCGATGCTCTCGCGGCCTTGCCGCGACCAGTACGCGGCCGCGTCGAGGTTGAGCCAGAGGGCGAACTCGTCCAGCGTGAGTGC
>DASWUY010000036.1:0-5770 GCA_036401435.1 Acidobacteriaceae bacterium
GCGGCGTGGCGGTAGAAGAGGTCCGCGGTAACTGTGGCGGGATGCTGGGTGAGGGCTTCGACGTCGCGGGGCGAGTAGGCGGAGGTATCGATCGGCTCACCGACGGCGAGCAGGACGGGGCCGGGGTAGAACTGCTTGGTGTGCATGGGGAGCAGCTCGTAGGTGCCGATGAGGGCCATGGGGACGAGCGGCACGCGGGCGCGGATGGCCATGAAGGCGGGGCCGTTCATGAAGGTGCCGGGGCGTCCGTCGCGGGTGCGTCCGCCCTCGGGGAAGACGAAGACGGGCATGCCTTCGCGCAGTGTTTTGACGCCGCCCCCGAGGCTGGCGATGGAGGCACGGGGGTTCTCTACGTTGACGGGTATCTGGCCGGAGCGGTTGAGGTGCCAACCGATGAAGGGGACCTGCCAGAGGTTGCTGCGGGCGACGATGCGGAACTGGAAGGGGAGGCTGGCAAAGATGGCCGGGGTGTCCATGTAGGAGAGGTGGTTGGAGCAGTAGACGGCGACGGGGCAGGCGCGGAGGTTCGGCTCGCCGAGCACGGTGATGCGGGAGCCGGCGCAGGCCATCGAAACCCGAGCCCAGGAGTGGGCGATGCGATGCTGGAGGCGGCCGTCCTTTTCCACCAGCGAGGCGAGGAGCGAAGCGCTGCCGAAGGCAGCGGTGGCGGCGAGGAAGAGCGGTGCACGCAGCAGGGTGGAGGTGAGCTGGGTGGTCAAGGGCAGGCGGTGTGGGCGTGGACGCAGGGGCGCGCTCATGCGTTGCCTGCGAGGGCGTGGAGTGCGCCAACGACGAGGACCGAGCCGCTGCCGACGATGAGACCGTCGGGTGCGGCGTGGGTGTCGGCGGCGGCGAGGGCGGAGGGGATGTCGGCAGAGAGGGTGTGCGGGGTGCCGGTGCGTTGCGCAGCGGCCGAGAGCTGGGCGGCGGAGGCGGTGCGGGGGGAAGGCAGCTCCAGCAGGTAGACGTGGTCGAAGACGGGGAAGAGGATCTGGGCCATTTCGTCGAGCGCCTTGTCGCGCATGCAGCCGAAGAGCAGGACGCGGGGACCTGTGGCGGGAATGCGGCTGAGAGCGGCGCGCAGGGCCCAGGCCCCGGCGGGGTTGTGCGCTACATCGAGCAGCAGGTCGGGGTGGCCGAGGCGGTGAATGTGTTCGAGGCGGCCGGGCCAGGAGGTCTGGCGGATGCCGGCCTCGATGCGGTCGTTCGGAATATTGTAACCGTGGTGGTTACGTAATTCAACGGCGGCGGCGATCGCGAGGGCGAGGTTGCGTTGCTGGTGCTGGCCGGGGAGGGGGAAGTGGACGGCCAGCGGGAGGCCGTCGAGGGTGAGGGAGTAGTGGTTTTCAGACGAGAAGGAGGCTTCGCGGCCGGGCAGGAAGTCGGCGGCGTTGATGCCGGTGACGTGCAGCGCGGTGGCCACCTCGCCGAGGGCCTGGTTGGCCTCGGGGTGCTGCGGTAACGTGATCATGGTGCCGCCGGGGCGCAGGATGCCCGCCTTCTCGCGGGCGATGGCGTCAAGCGTGGGGCCGAGCCACTCGGTGTGATCGAGCGAGATGTCGGTGAGGATGGAGAGGAGTGGCTCGACGACGTTGGTGGCGTCGAGGCGCCCGCCTAAGCCTACTTCAAGGACCGCGATCTGGACGGGGAGCGCGGCGAAGGCGAGCATGGCGATGGCGGTGAGGGTCTCAAAGAAGCTGGGCGGCGTCGGGAGTTGGCTGGCGGCGACGAGGGTGGCCGAGGCCTGCTCAACCTGGGCGAGGTGGGCAAAGAGCGGCGCGTCTTCAATGGCGGTGTCTGAGGCGGAGAGAGCGGCGCCGGGCGAGAGGACACGGATGCGCTCGTTGACGCGGGAGAGGTGCGGCGAGGTGTAGAGGCCGGTGGTGTAGCCGGCGGCGCGCAGGATGGAAGCAAGTGCGGCGGCGGTGGACCCTTTGCCGTTGGTGCCGGCGATGAGGAGCGAAGGAAAGCGCTGCTGAGGGTTGCCGAGGGCGCCGAGGAGAGCGCGCATGTGGGCCAGGTCGAACTTGCGGCGCGGCTCGCCGGGGGCGGTGACCAGTTCGCCTCCGAGGCTCATGAGGCGATCGAGCGCGGCAGCCTTGGACATGGGTCCATTCTAAAACAGGCTTGGGGCGGGGCTGCGGTCGAAGGGGGGGTTAGACGACCTGGGCGGGGTGCTCGCCGGGGAAGAGCGTGGAGAGCTCGGCGGTGACCTGGGTGATGACGTTGGCCTTGGAGATGGAGGCGCCGGGGCAGAGGTGGGTGGTCTTGGGATCTTCGCGATGGAGGCGGAGGGTAGCGGGGTCGATGCCGAGGGCGCCGTGGAGGGTAGCGAGGGCGGCGATGGCGTTGTCCTGGAGGGGCTGGCAGATCTCCTCGGTGGCGTAGTCGCCGACGAGCTCTACGCCCCAGGAGACGCTGTTCCACGAAGGGGAGTGGACGCCGGGGACGGTGAGGGGGGTGAAGGCCCAGATGAGGTCGTCGGCGATGAAGAGGTGAGGGCCTCCGGACCAGCCCTGGGAGTCGCGGTAGTAGGACTGGAGGTTGGCCATGCGTGTTTCGCCGGGGACGCTGTGCCACTGCCTGAAGGTAGGGACGCCGGTGTTATGGAGCACGACGAAGGAAGGGCGCCAGGCGTTGAAGGTGAGTGTGGCGACATAGGTGGCGAAGTCAGGTGCGGTGAAGCCCTTGCCTACAATTCCCTTCCACGCCATGGGGGCCCTCCTGGCTGAAGCAGGGGAAGGATAGCATCGTTGGGGCTGGGTTGGACAAGAGCAGGGCGCGGGGCGGATGGGGGGAGCGCGGCGCTTGATGCGCGTATGTACTTGGCGTTGATCGTGGAGTGTATGGGTATGTGTGCCTTGGTAAGGGACGATCTTGATTCCGCTTTCTGGTAGTGCGTTGGTGCCGGGCGCTGTTGCGGTTCAGGCATCAACGGGGAGCGCGAGGATCCTTCTCTGGATCTATGTAGACGGTGGAGAAAGGGCCATAGCCGGTGATCTGCACGACGACTTCTTCATCGCCCGTCTCGGCGAAGTGCGCCGTGCCTGGCGGCTCGGTGTAGAAACTGCCGGGCGGTAGAGCCTTCAGTTGCGATTCGTTGAAGGTGCTGCCATAGCCGATGTGCCATGTGCCGGAGATCACGGTTGCGATGCGATCGTCCTGGTGTGCATGAGCCCCGATCCTGGTATGCGCGGGCACGCGCAGCAGGATGGTGTAGAGGCCAACCTGATCAGGATCGCCCTTGAGGACGATGGAGCGAATGTCGCGGACGCCGGAGCTTCCTATGCGATCGAGATAGATGCGCTCTCTGCCTTCCACCAAGCGCTCTGCATCGGCCCCATCGGCTGAGGCAGTCGGTGTGATCACTCGGAAGGTAAATCTTCTGCATGGTGCGACGTGCGGGTTGCGCTGATCGGCACATCGAATCCTGGCGCATGCCGTCTCTCGAGATGAGCCTAGAAGAAGGACGTGTCGTCCTCGTCGTCGCGATCCTTGTCCTCGACCTTTTCAGCCTGGTAGAGGAAGGTGCGCAAGAGGGACGCCGAGTAGATAGCGATGACTCCGTCGCTGAAGACGACCAAAGCACGACCCTGGATGGTGTCGGTCGACACTACGGAAAGCTCGCCAAATGTCAGCATCTAGCGATCATGCGCTGTCGGTACAAGCTTCTGCCGTCACGTGCGACACACAGACGCGGACGTGGGGTGGCGCGCGTGGGCGCCTGAGTGGGGGTATGTGGGGTGGGTGACGCAAGGGAATTTGTGACGATTCCAGCTACTTAAATGAGCGGGGGTGCTCATTCGTGGGCGCTTAGGTTTCCAGGAGGAGGCGTTGCTGGAGGAGGTCGATGAGGGCTTGCTCTTCGTGGCGGAGGGTGGTGGCGCGGTCGGCGATTTCATCGTCAAGTTTTTTCTTTGCGGCTTCTGGGGAGATGCCGCCCATGTAGGCCTCAAGTACGGCGGGGTGGACGTAGCACTTGCGGCAGACCGAGGGGGTGTTGCCGAGGCGGTTGGCGACGGTCTTGATGGCCTGGACGATGTTCTTTTTAGCTTCCGTTGCGGAGGTGAAGGGGCCGAGCTCGCGGAGCAGGTCGTGGGCGAGGACGGAGCCGGCCCAGGTGCGGAAGTCCTTGGCGGTGTAGTGTTCGCCGGTGACCTGGTGGAGGTAGTCGTTGACGTCGGCGGAGTCGATGGAGTGGCGTTCGCCGTCTGCGTCGAGGTACTGGAAGAGCTCGTAGCCGGGGATGTCGGCGCAGCGCTTGATGATGGTGGCGAGGCGGCGGTCCTGAAGGTTGATGGTGTGGTGGACGCGGCTCTTGCCCTGGAAGGTGAAGGTGATGGTGGAGCCTTTGACGTCGACGTGGCGGTTGCGCATGGTGGTGAGGCCGTAGGAGCCGTTGTCGCGGGCGTACTCGGGGTTGCCGACGCGGATGTGGGTGGTCTCCATGAGGCGGACGATGGTGGCGAGGACCTTGGGGCGGGGGAGGCCGGGGAGGGCGAGGTCCTGCTCGACCTGCTCGCGGATGCGGGGCAGGGCGCGGGCGAAGAGGGCCATGCGCTCGTACTTGGTCTCGTCGCGGACCTCGCGCCAGCGGGGGTGGTAGCGGCTCTGCTTGCGGCCTTTGGCGTCGCGGCCGGTGGCCTGGAGGTGGCCGTTGGGGAGGGGCGAGATCCAGACATCGGCCCAGGCTGGGGGGATGACGAGGGACTTGATGCGGGCGAGCGTCTTGGGGTCGCGGCAGGGGGAGCCGTCGGGGTTGAGGTATCGGAAGGCGGCGCGAAACTTCTTGCGGCGGATGCCGGGGCGGGTGTCAGAGACGTAGCGGAGGCCGGCGGCGCGGGCGGACTCCACTGGATCGGTGATGGGCTGAGGGAGCGGGGCCGGGGCAGGGCGGCTGCGCGGGGTGCGCATGGTGGTGAGATGCCGGGGGGAGGGTGGAGCTTTTGGGGGGTGGGGCGGGTGGGTATTTTCGGGCGCCTGGTGGTGCGGGGGTGTCTCTGGCTTCGTCTTGTTCTTCATGCGGTGGCTTCCGCTTCGCTTTCTTTCATTGCGGTCTTCATCGTCATAACATACAGACGCGGCGAGTCGGGATGCGTTTGGGCGTGTCGATCACATCGGTTTCATTGCGGGGATTTCGCTCGTGATCCAGGGGCAGGCAAAGCGGGTGGCGATCTTCAGCAACGCAAACGTGCGCCCCGCTGCGCTCTTGATGTAATGCAGTTCAGCGCCCTATGGTACATGCCGAAGTAAAAGACCAGACCGCAGAACACTGCACTTACTAAGAAGCTGAGTACGGCGTCGCTTCGACTTATGAGCGAGAACCTAGCACCGGAGTAGAACACTGCAAACCCAGTTAGAGTGCCGAACCCTGCCGTGCTTAGGCCCCATCCCCGCGCCAGTCGTTCAGGTGATGCGCCTTGTTCCTCACCTTTTCTCAGCAACCAAATGCAAGGCGCCATGACGGCCCAGGGTATGGGCGAAAGCCAGGTACGAACCTGCCATCCCGGCCGCTGTTTTCCTCAAGACTTGGGCAGCTATGAGGAATGGTCCCAGTTCCAACACGAGGTATATTCCGAGAGACCCACAGAGCCAGACCCAGATACTGTCCCGCGATCTTGAAAGTGACAAGCTCATTCTTTACCCCTGGGCATGGCGGTGATCGGCTGCAGGAACGCAGGGATCGCCTCCTTTTGCCAAGAGCAGTGAACCGGGGGCTGGTCGATACGCTGCCACCGGCGGGCAACGTAGCCCGCTTTGAACCCGCGTC
>DASWUY010000037.1:0-9054 GCA_036401435.1 Acidobacteriaceae bacterium
TACGGTTGCCCCACTTACCCTCGTTAAGCGCGGTGATGGAGATGGGGAAGCTGGCGGGTCCGGTAAAGGCCTTGAGCGCGGTGGTGGCGCCGGCAAAGTCCGGCGGGCTGCAGGGCCCGGTGGGCGGGCTGCCGGGGGGCGCGATGACGGCGATGCGCACGATGTAGAGCGAGCTTCCGCCGTTCTGGAAGAAGGCCTGGGCTGCGTAGGTGAGGAAGCTATCGGTGCGAAAGCCACCGAAGTTCCTCTGGTAATCAGTGAAACTGGTGACCTTGACGGGTTCGGCCATCTCGCCGTTGCCGAGCAGCGTGCCGGGGATAGGTCCCTGGTCGGCAACGCCGATGAAGGCAGCGGTCGAGGTACTAACTCCAGAGATAGGCTTGACCGTGGACGGAACTTCCTGAACGTACACACCTGGGTGCAGCAGCGAGGGCATCTCCCCCTCCTTCGATAAAGGCGGACTAAGTCACGGAAACGGATTTGGAGGAGCTCGCGGGTACGGAGGTGCAAGACAAAGTGGTTACGAGCGAGCAGCCCTTAAGTGAAGCCCGTTGAACGTACGCGCCCGGACTCACTTCGTCAATAAGAAACTCAGGAATAAATCGTGTTGTCACTCGCGCCTATCTGCGAGGTAACCAGCCGGGAATCAACGCGGGCCAAGACAGGCGATGCGTTGGAGGTGAAGTAGGGAGACGGGCGGGGCTTTTGTCAGGCAAACAAAAGCGGGCTCACAATCCTGCGCGGGGCGGTACGCGAGCCGGTACTGCGCAGGGCGGGCTGCATCCAAGCGAAGAGATATGGCACCCACAGGTTCGATTCCCCTGAAGCGGTTCGGCAAGAGTGATGTGCAGGTCTCCGCGCTAGGCATGGGCGGACATCACCTTGGTGCGGCAAGTGACGAGAAGTCCGCGGTGGAGCTGGTGCATCGCGCGATGGACGGCGGCGTGACGTTCTACGACTGTTGCTGGGAGTACAACCGGGGCAAGTCGGAGGACTGGCTGGGCAAGGGTCTGAAGGGCAGGCGGGAGAAGGCCTTCCTGATGACGAAGGTGTGCACGCATGGGCGTGACGCCTCGCTGGCCACGCAGATGCTGGAGCAGAGCCTGCGGCGGCTGCAAACCGACCACCTGGACCTGTGGCAGATCCATGGGGTGGGCTTTGCCAACGATCCGGAGTTGTTCATCCGGCCCGGCGGGGCAGCGGAGGCGCTACTAAAGGCGAAGAAGGATGGCAAGGTACGCTTCCTGGGTTTTACCGGGCACAAGGACCCGGAGGTGCACCTGGGGATGCTGAACACGGGCTTCCCGTTCGACGCGGTGCAGATGCCGCTGAACCCCTTCGATGCGAACTTCATGAGCTTTGAGCAGAGGGTGCTGCCGGTGCTGAACCAGCGGGGCATTGCCGCGCTGGGGATGAAGCCGATCGGCGGGCATGGAGAGCCGGTGCAGAAGGGGGTCTTCACGGCGGCCGAGCTGCTGAAGTACTCGATGTCCCTGCCGGTGGCGACGACGATTACGGGAGCGTCGGAGATGCACATCCTGGAGCAGAATCTGCAGCTGGCGCAGGGCTTTACGCCTTTGAGCGAGGCGGAGATGCAGGCGATGCGGCAGAGGGCGAAGCCGTATGCGGGCGATGGGCACTTCGAGCTGTACAAGACGTCGATCAAGTTCGATAACCCGGAGGCGCGGATCGCGCACGAGTTCCCCATGGACCTGGCCCAGGTGGAGGTAAAGCAGATGATCTACGAGACCCAGAATACGGGGCGGCCCTACCCGCAGGTGAAGGACTCGCCCGGAGTGTAGCGGTTGCGGGAAGAGACCTGAAGGTGGCGATGAAGCGGTTTGAGAACAGCAAGGATGGGATAGTGAGCGGCATGGCGAACGAGGAAGCAACGGACAGGACGGCAGAGCAGGGTGAGTTTTCGCGGAGGCGCTTTCTGCATGGGGCGGCCGCGACAGGGATGGCTGCGGTGGTGCCTGCGGCGAGCCTGGGCAGCGCGGCGCATGCGCAGGCAACCTATCCGCGAGCAACAGGCGCGGGGAGTGCGGCGAAGCTGCCGAACCCGATCGTCGCGAATGCGCCGGGGGAGTACGGGAGCGCGGCTGACGCGGGCGAGTTCCAGGTGCCGAAGCGGGCGATGGGCAGCACCGGGCTCCAGGTGTCAATTCTGGGGATGGGGGGCTTTCACCTGGGTACGGCCGCGGGGCAGGAGGAGGTGAACAACATGGTCGCGAAGGCAATGGACCATGGGATCAACTTCTTTGACAACGCGTGGGAGTACCACGGGGGCATGAGCGAGGAGCGCGTGGGCACGGCGCTGAAGGGCAAGCGGGAGCAGGCGATCGTGATGACGAAGGTGTGCACCCATGGCCGCAAGAAGGACGTGGCCATGAAGCAGCTGGAGAACTCGCTGACCCGGCTGCAGACCGACCACCTGGACGTATGGCAGGTGCACGAGGTGGTGTACTACAACGATCCGGAGAAGTGCTACGACGTAGACGGGGTGCTGGAGGCGCTGTCTGCGGCGAAGCAACAGGGCAAGGTGCGGTTTGTCGGATTTACGGGGCACAAGGACCCGGCCATCCACCTGGAGATGCTCAACCGGGGCTTCCACTTTGACACCGTGCAGATGCCGATCAATCCCTTTGACCCGAGCTACCGGTCGTTTGAGCGCAATGTGTTGCCGGTGGCGGTGCAGAAGGGGATGGCGGTGTTTTCGATGAAGAGCATGAGCGGCTCAGGCGAGCCGATTGTGCATGGCGCGCTGACGCCGACCGAGGCGCTCTCGTACGCGATGAGCGTGCCGGGCGTGTCGACGACCATCTCGGGCATGGACTCGATGGCGGTGCTGAACCAGAACCTCGAGATCCTGCGCAACTTCAAGCCGCTGGGAGAGAAGCAGATGGCGGAGCTGCGAGAGCATGGGCGGCAGTTCAACGATGGCCGCTATGAGCTGTTCAAGAGCACGGTGAAGTATGACGGTGACCTGGGGCGAGAGCAGCATGACTACCCGAGCGCTGCCGAGCTGCCCGCCTGACCGGCGCCTGTTGCGGCAGGTGGCGCCCGTCACCTGCTTGTGTTGCCTTCGCGATCAGCCTCTTGTTGCGACTGCCGTCGGTTCGCCGCTGAAGTGCGCCGGGCCGGCCGGCTTGCTCAGCGCTTGCTCGGCGATGAGCGCGGCGATGCAGGCGATGTAGGGGATGAGTTCGCCGAAGAGGCGTATTTCAATCACGATTTCGTAGTAGAGCATGAACGCGAGCCAGACAGGGAGCGCCCAGAGCCAAGAGCGCAGGACCGCGTCATGGATGGAGCGGCGACCGGCAAGGACCGCGGGCAGCAGGTAGCCAAAGGTCGCGAGCAGCTGGGGCCAGGCCAGAGGGATGGCGAGTGTGCCGAGGTTGAGCGCGACCCGGGCCATGGCGCTGGGGACGGGTGGATTTGCAGCGAAGCGGTGGACCACCCAGAGGTGCCAGGCCAACCAGGCTGTTGCCAGCGGCAGCACAACGCGCAGGGTGGGTGGGGCGTAGCTGCGTCGCCAATCGAAGCGATGGTGCGGCGCGGGGTTGCGACTGCACTCTGCCAGAACGAAGAAGACCAGCAGCAGCAGAGTGGTCTCGCGGTTGATGGTGGCGACCAGGAAGAGGGAGGAGAACCAGAGCAGCGGCCGCTGGGCATGGATGAGGTAGAGGCCGAGCGAAAAGAAGGCCAGGCTGGGCAGGTCAAACGGGAAGCGCACCGCGTGCAGGGTGAGCACCGCGTAGGTGCTGGCGACCATGAGCAGGGTGAGCGGATAGAGGTAGGGCGTGAGCAACTGGGTGCGCGAGGTGCGGCGGTAGAGGGCACGGGCGACCAGGCCCGCAGTGGCGACGGAAGCGAGATCGATCGTCCCCTGGAGGATGCCCTCAGGGCGGACGCCGCGCGGGAACCATGCCGGCATGCTGCTCATGAACGCGGCGAGGCGGATGAGGGACGGCGAACTGTGCGCCCAGCGCAGCGGCACCATGAGCAGGAGGCGGTACTGGAAGGGCGTTCTCTCGAGGCCCTGCTCATAGGCGGGGAGGCGCAGGTAACAGGGGACGCGGCTGAGATAGAAGCCGACGACGTGGATGGTTGCGAGCGCGCAGAGCAGGGTGTAGGCGACGGATCGGCGCGGCAGGCCGAGGAGCTGGGGTCTGGTCATGGATTGGCGGGCCGGGTGGCGGGCCGGGGTGCGCTGCTGCCGCGCTCAAGCAGCACCGCCGAGGGGTCGTGGTAGAGAGTGGTCCAGCCACCGGTGTGCTGCAGCAGGTAGACCAAGGGCGCGTCGGGCGCGAAGAGGACATAGCGGATGCGGTACTTGTCGAGGATGGCAAGGGTGTTCTGGAGGCGAGTCGCGGCGAGGTAGTCGGCGAAGACGCCGCTGTACTCGAAGATGTCGACGCGGGAGTCGACGAAGATGGGGACCTGGCGGGCGTGCCACTCGAGGTAGCCGCCCCAGAGGTACTCGTTGAGCAGCGGGCCGTGAGGCTGCCAGTGCGTGAGGAAGGGCAGCGCCGTGTCAGGAAAAGCGGGGTGGGCGGCAGGCGCCGGCTCGGCAGGCGAGGGAAAGTGCCGCACGGCGAGGGTGGCAAGCAGGCAGAGGAGGGCGGCGTTGAGCCAGGGTTGATTGCGTCCCGGGCGGTGGCGCTGGGAGGTTGGGAGCCCGGGGATGTGCCGCGCCAGGATGGGAGCGAGCAGGATGGCGGCGAGGAAGAGAAAGCGCGCGTAGGTGAAGGCGGCGTAGACGGCGATGAAGAGGAAGGCGAGCTCGCGCGGAGCCCAGCGGCGGGGACGGCGGAGCTGTGCGAGAAAGAGCAGGGCGAGGGTGAGAAGGAGCACGTGGGCGCGCACGGAGTGGAAGTCCAGAGTGCGCCACTCCTCAATGTTGGCGATGTTGAGTCTCTGGTGGAAGGCGAGGTTGAAGGGGTAGAGGACGAGCCGCCAGCCGTACGGGTTGACGAACAGGGCTGCGACGCTGAGCGCGGTGGCGAGGGTGAGATCGCGGCGCCGGTTGCGTGGGTCGATGACGCCGCGCGTGCCAGCGGGCAGGGGGAGCCACGCGCAAGCGACAGAGGTGAGCAGCAGGACGAGGCCGATGAGCCAGGAGCCATGCGTGTTGACCCAGGCGCCAAAGAGCAGCGGCAGGAGCCAGACGGCGGTTGGGCGCGTCGCGGGGCGGCGGTCGTCGGCGAGGAGGTGGTCGAGGAGGATGAGCTCGGCAACGAGGGCGACCCAGCCGAAGAGCAGCGTGCGGGGGCCGAAGGAGACGGTTGAGAGGAAGGCAGCGACGACGGTGGCGAGAAGGGCGCGTTGGATTCTGCCGGACTGGCGCCGGGCGAGGTAGAAGACGCCGAGGAAGATGCACTCCACTGCCGCAAGGGTGACGAGAAAGAGCCCGCGGGTGCCAAGCAGGCGCCAGCCGAGATAGAAGGGCAGCTCGGCGAGCCACTCATGGTTGATCCAGGGCGCGCCCTTGGCGGTGAAGGAGTAGCTGTCGCAGCGCAGGAAGGCGTGGGCGGCGAGTTGCGCCTGGGCGTTGCGCAGATGCCACCAGATATCCGGGTCATCGGCCGAGCGCGGCACCAGCAGGCAGACCCAGGTGGCGGCTAGCGCGGTGAGCAGGCACGGATAGCTGAGCAGCCGGGCAAACAAATTCCCGCGGGGAGTGGGCGTGGGGCTCATCGCTTGGGGAGGGTTCCTCAACGGATAGGACACCGTGTCTGTTACTTGTTTCGCGACGGAGACCGGCGTGCTCCGGAAGTGAGGCTACGCCATTGTTGGGCGAAGGAGTGAGGGATGGCAGCGACGCGAAACTTTGGTACCGGGCGCAAAGGTGTACGCCAGAGGCGGGGTGACTTGCGTACCGGACGTTTGCCTATATCTGACGCTGCTGCCTTGAGCAAGCCCGCGATGCCTGCCGATAGTGTGCGGGCAAGGCAACGGTGCGACAGGCCGGGGCGGACGAGAGTGCGGCCTGCTGTGCGGGGTGGATGTGGGGTGAGCTGAGGCGAGGGTGCGAGTTCCAGATAGGGACAACATCTAAGTCCACTTACTGAAGTGGTTACGATCGTGACATGTACTTTGTGTCTCTGACCCCGATAATCACCTCAAAGCTCAACTCGTCCAACGGCTGCACTCCTATCCCTGCCGAGCGGGCTCTTCGCAAACAGAGCGGATCTGAACGCAAGTGAAATGTAACTGAATGTACGGAACAGGAGAAACAAGCTCATGAAGAATTTCAGCCAGGTAGTTCGCAGCTTGATGCAGGATGAGTCGGGACAGGATCTGATCGAGTACGCGTTGGTTGCGGGCCTGATCGGCCTGGGGGCAGTGACGGCGATGGGCAGTCTCGGGACGGCGGTCGCGACCGCCTTCAACTCGGTGACCACCAAGCTTGGCAGCGCCATGTAACCGGCCCGGCAGACGAGACGGGCGTTGAACCCGCTGTTTGCCGAACCGCATACGAGCCAGGCACGGATCTGGCGCCGGTCTGGTCTGCGGCAGCTTGGCGAGACCAGAGGCCAGGCGCTGAGTGCCCGAAGGCCGGACCGGCTCGCCGGCTGGCCGCGATAGAGTGTTGCTGCTCTTTTCGGGGCGCCAGGCGCCGCATGCGAGCGGGCGCAAAGGGCTTTGTGTCGCTGACCGCTTTGTGTCGCTGGCCGCTTTGCGCGCTGACGGCCGGCTCGCGTGGCCCGCGTCGGTCCTTTTACCGTTGGGCGCACTTCCTAAGGATTGTTGGATTGGAGTCCGGTTTGTCTGCACCGATGATGGCTGCGCCCGCGCAACAAGTACTCTTCACAGGTCTCGCCCTGCTGTGTGCCGGAGTGGCGTCGATCTATGACCTGAGGGAGCGACGGATCCCGAACCGGCTGACCGGACCGGTGCTCTTGGCCGGGCTGTTGCTGCACGGGGTGCTGGGGGGTTGGCCGGGTTGCGGTTCCTCGGCGCTCGCGGCGCTGGGCGGGGGCATCGTTTTCCTGGTCTTCTTTCTGGCCGGGGGCATGGGCGCGGGAGACGTGAAGCTGATGGCCGCGGTGGGATCCCTGGCTGGGCTGGCATCGCTCGAGATGGTGCTCCTGATGACGGTGCTCGCCGGGGGCGTGTTCGCGGTGGTGCTTGCGACCTACAAGGGTCAACTGCGACAGACGCTACGCAATACTGGCGATCTGATCGTGCACCATGGGCAAAGGGGCTTTGCGCCTCACCCGCTGCTCAACCTCGGGAATGCTGAGACCCTGCGGTTGCCGTTTGCGCTGCCGATTGCGGCAGGATGCCTGATTTCGTTTTGCACGCTGGCCTGGGGAGCGGGAGCATGAAGCAGCGGCGGATGGTCTTCGCGCTCGCATGCGCGCTGGTAATCTCGGGCGGATGCACTTACCTGCTCAGCCGGAGGCTGGCTGTCCCAGTCAGGGCGCAGAGCGTGCCCGACCTGATGTACGCGGCGGCAGCCCACTCGCTGCAGGCCGGCGAACTGCTCAAGCCGGACAGCGTGGAACTCGTCGCCTGGCCGGGCAACAGACCGGTAAGCGGGGCCTTCTTCAAGCCTGCCGAGATTGTGGGCAGGGCAGTCCTTTATCCGCTGGGCAAGGGCGAGCCGATTCTCGAACGGGACCTTTCAGCCAGCGGCGCCGGCGTGGGACTGGCCGCGCAGATTCCGTCCGGCATGCGCGCAACCGCATTGCGATCGGACGAAGTAGCAGGCGTGGCTGGCTTCCTGACGCCGGGCTCTCATGTGGATGTGCTCGTGACCTTCAAGAGCAGCCTGTCTCCTGACCCGAGCACTGCGACCGTGCTGCAGAATGCCGCGGTACTGGCCGTGGGCCAGCGCGCGCAGCCTGACCCTGAGGGCAAGCCAACCTCGGTCGCTGTCGTGACCCTGCTGCTGACCCCCGAAGAGGCGGAGCGGGCAGTGCTCGCGAGCAGCCAGGGCAGTGTGCACTTCGTACTACGAAATGGAGCCGATGATGGTCGTCCGGAGAATACGCCGATGCTGCTCTCGATGTTGGCGGGCGCGTCCCCTGTGGTGAAGGTGGAGCGCACGCCCTTCGCTCATCCTGCTGCTCCGAAGTACGAGGGGATTGAGACCGTCCTCGGCACCCAGCCGACAGCGACCCCGGGGGGGGCGGCGCAGTGATGGCGAGCATGGGCGTGAGATCCTACTGTCCGAAGTGGGTTTCGATTGGTGCGTTGCAGCTGGCCCTGATTTTGAGTGGGGTTGGCATCGCTGCGGCGCAGGGACCTCCGCCACCTCCCGCGGACCACGCTTCGACGGGAACCTCATCTCCGGGAGTGCAGGGTGTTCAGTCGACCCCGGATGGGGATGTGCTGCACGTGCCGGTAGGCCGGTCCGTCCTGCTGACATCGGCCGCGCCACTGCGGCGAATTTACGTGGGGAACCCGGCCGTGGTGCAGTCCTATACCTCCGGCCAACGAGAAGTCGTGATCACCGCGAAGGCTCCGGGCGTGAGCAGCATGGTGCTTTGGGACACGGCCGGCGGACACCGCCTGTACACCGTGTCTGCAGACATTGATCCTGAGAGTCTGCGAAGTTCGCTCGATGAAGCGTTCCCCGGCGGAGTGGTGCACGCAGAATCAAGCGCCGGCAAGATCTTTCTTTCCGGGGTGGTCGCGACTGACGCCGCCTCGGACGCCGCCTTCAAGCTGGCGTCGCTCTACGGCAAAGACGTTGTGAACTCCCTGCACGTGTCGAATGCCAAGCTGAAACAGGTGCAGTTGAAGCTGCGCATTGTGGAGGTAGACAGGACCCGGCTGGAGCAGTTGGGTATCAACTTCTTCTCCAGCGGCAAGAATACCTCCGTGAGTGGAACCCAGCAGTTCGGCACCACCTCGATCACGCCAAATCCATCCGGCGGGGGGCTCATTAGCTTGACCGACCCACTGAACCTGCTCCTGTTCAGCTCGTCTCTCGGCGTGGGCGTCAACATCCAGGATCTCGAACAGAAACAGATTCTGCAGGTGCTTGCCGAGCCCACGCTGACTACCATGAGCGGGCAGCCGGCGCGTTTTCTCTCGGGC
>DASWUY010000038.1:0-3433 GCA_036401435.1 Acidobacteriaceae bacterium
GGCGTGCCATCGCGCCGCAGGGACTCGAAGTAGCCCAGGTTCGCGTCATCGTGCGCGTGCTTCTCCGTCCACCGGAAGGCCTCCTGGGCCAGCGCCAGAGCCTTCGGATCATGGTCCGCCTGGTAGGCAGCGGCGAGGCCATAGATACAAAAGCTGATGCCATATAGCTGCTTGTTGTCGGTGAAGGCGGCCGTGACCTTTCCTTCATCATTGAGGCCCCAGTAGAAGCCGCCATATTGCTTGTCCCACATCACGTTGCTCAGGAACTCCACACCCTGGCGCACGTAGGGCAGGTACTCGGCCCGCATCTCCGGACGGCGCATCGCCACCTCGGCCGCCACCCAGGTCATGCGGCCTTCGAAGACAGAAAACTTGCCATCGCTTTTTGCCGACTGCCAGTCGCGCGTAAAGTTCGAGCGGAATCCCCCATGCACGCGATCAATCGATCGAGGAAACCACACGTCCAGCACGTCGGCGTGCAGCATCCCTTCTGTCCGGCCCGCGTAGTGCAGGTAGGCCGACGGGCCCGCGGGAAGGTAGTTCACCGCGTCAGGTGCCTGCGCCCCGCTGGTCCAAGTCGTTGCGCCCAGCCAGCAGCAGGCCACCAGCAGGCGAGCGGTGCGTGCCATCATGCACTTCATGCGGACTCTGATGCTACAGCAGCACAGAGCGTGCCGTAATGTCTGCGCCCGCACCCGCCAGAATGCTGGCGCGCTCAAGCACGTTGCGCAACTCGCGTACATTGCCTGGCCAGTCATGCTGCTGCAGTGTCTCGATCGCATCCTCGCACAGCTTCGCCCCGGGTGAGAACCTGGCAGTGAAGGCCTGCGCCAGGTCGACAAGGTCGCCCATGCGCTCGCGTAGTGGCGGCAGTTGCAGCGGAAAGACGGCCAGCCGATAGTAGAGATCCTCGCGAAACAGCTTCTGCTGCGCCAGCTGCTTCAGCTCCGCATTCGTCGCCGCCAGCACGCGCACGTCTACCTTCAGGTTGTCATTGCCGCCCAGCCGCTGCACCTCGCCCTGCTCCAGGAAGCGGAGGATCTTGCTCTGCAGCGAGAGCGGCATGTCCCCGATCTCGTCGAGGAACAGCGTGCCTCCATGCGCAGCCGGAATGCGCCCGATGCGCGATTGCAGCGCGCCCGTGAACGCACCTTTCGCGTAGCCGAAGAGCTCGGCCTCCAGCAGCGCTTCAGGAATAGCCGCGCAGTTGACCACCACGAAAGGATACTTCTGCCGCGGGCTGATCATGTGAATGGCCTGCGCCACCAGGTCCTTGCCGGTGCCGCTCTCGCCCGTAATCAGCACCGTCGTATCGGTGGGCGCGACCATGTGCGCCATGTGGAAGACGCGCTGCATCGGCTCCGACGCGCCAACCATGCCGCGCAGACCGGAGCGTCCGGATACATCGCGCATGGGGTGGCTGGGCGCATTCACCAGCGGACTCAGCTGCGAGTCGCGCCGGTACAACACGTCGGTGAGCTGCGATGCCAGCGGCGTTGGCGAGGCGCTGCCGACCAGCAGCTGGCCGGTATGCGTGTTCATGCTAAGCACCTCGATGGCTGGGAAGCGCTCCCGCACCATCGCGCTGAACTCCTCCGCAACCAGGTCTGGCAGCAGCGGGTCGAGCAGCAGGACATCGATTTGCTTCTCGTGCAGCTGTTCGAGCGCCGCGGCGCCGCTCGACGCCTCGGCTGTGAGCCATCGCGGCAGGTGCAGGCGCTCGGAGAGCTGCTGCCGAAAGCTCGCGTTGGGGCTCACCAGCAACACGCCGATCGGTCTCCGGTCTTCCTGCCGCAGGATCGAAGATCCGTAGCTGCTCATCTGGTAGAACGCTAACGGAGCGAGTGGTCTTCTGTATCGCGAATCCCGGCGCCATGTGTACCAAGGTCACACCTGCATGCAAGTCCCCGCCGACGAGCGCGATCCACAGCGTGTCTCCCCCGTCTCTAGCCAACGCTTGTTTCTAAAGTAAGCTTGCGGGCTCTACCCGCCTCTGCCATGGTTAGGCACAAGACGCCGCAGCAGGCGCCCGGCGCATGCGGACGACGGCGCGGGCGCGCGCACCAGCGCCCTGACTCACCCGTATTCGCAAAGGATCGTGCGCGCATGATTTCCATCGTAGGGATACTGGTCGTCTTCGGCGCCGTCATCGGCGGCTTCCTGATGGAGAAGGGCAAACTCGGCGTGCTGATCCAGCCGGCCGAGCTGGTCACGATCGGCGGAGCGGCTCTCGGCACCATGCTGGCCGCCAACCCCATCCACATCCTCAAGGGCGTTGCCGGCAACCTGATCGGGGTCATCGGCGGCGACAAGTTTCCCCGCCAGCGCTATGTCGACACGCTCAAGATGATGTTTGCCCTCTACACCAAGGCACGCAAGGAGGGCATGGTCGCGATCGAGGCAGATATCGAGGAGCCGGACAAGAGCGCGCTCTTCTCGAAGTACCCGGCCTTTCTCAAGGACCACCATGTGCGCGACTTCGTGTGCGACACCATGCGGATGGCGGTGACGGGCGGAGTAACTCCGTTTGACCTTGATCAGATGATGGAGCTCGACATGGAAGTGCACCACCACAGCGCAGCGCTGCCGACGAGCGCGCTGAACACGGTGGCCGATGCCTTGCCCGGCCTTGGCATCGTGGCTGCGGTGCTGGGTATCGTCATCACCATGGGCTCACTCGGAGGGCCGCCGGAAGAGATCGGGCACAAGGTAGCCGCCGCACTCGTGGGTACGTTCCTCGGCATCCTGATGTGCTACGGGCTGCTGGGTCCGCTGGCTTCAAGCATGTCCAAGAAGACCGACGACGAGCATGCGTACTACCACGTTTTGCGCGTGCTGCTGGTCGCGTTCATCAAGGGCACCTCGCCCATCCTGGCGGTCGAGATAGCGCGCAGGGCGATTCCCGAACACGTGCGCCCCAGCTTCTCCGAAGTCGAAAAGGCTTGCCGCGACAAGGGCGGCGAAGTCGCTGCTGCGGCCTAAGGGAAAGCGCTGCGATGGCGAACGAGCTCGCACCGATTGTTATCAAGAAGAAGATCAGCCACGCCGGTCACCACGGCGGCGCGTGGAAGGTGGCCTACGCCGATTTCGTAACCGCCATGATGGCGCTGTTCATCGTTCTGTGGCTGATGAGCAGCTCCAGCAAGGCCACCCAGGAAGCCATCGCAGGGTACTTCAGGGATCCGGCCGGCACCGCGACCAAGCACGGCTCTGCCAAACAGGGCGCGGCTGATAACGTTCCCTTGAAGAAGGAAGACCTCTCCAAGCTGAAGGACACGCTGCTGCACTCCATCCACCAGGTGAACAACCTTCAGAAGCTGAAGGGCCAGATCGAGGTGACGATCACCGATGAGGGTCTGCGGATCGAGTTGATGGAGGACAAGCAGGGCACCTTCTTTGAGTCAGGCAGCGCGCAGCCGACCGCGGTGCTGAT
>DASWUY010000039.1:0-2311 GCA_036401435.1 Acidobacteriaceae bacterium
TTCTGCTGGGCATTGCGATGCTGATCGGCTTCTTTGCCTCGTACCTGACGGCGCTCTCCTGGGCGGATCTGACTTATGTGCTGCCGACGACTTCCATCGGCAACGTAGTGCTGGCGCTGCTTTCGAAATTCTGGCTGCATGAAGACATCTCGCCGGCGCGGTGGGTGGGCATCGTGCTGATCACGATCGGTGTGGGCTTTGTGGCGAATGGCGAGTCGTACACGAGGACAGCGCGAGACGAGCCGGGGAAAGACACCATGGGCGCGCTGGGCGCGAGAGCGGCGAAGGAGCCGGGCCTGTGAGCGCCGCGATCTCGCGGCTGGCGATTGCGGGGATGGTGGGCTCGATCGTCTCCTTCGCGACGGTGGGCGACCTGCTGATCGCCTCGGCGATGCGGCACCTGGGCGACCTGGATGCGATCCGCGCCGCGCGAGGGATGAAGGGGACGATCGTGGCGGTGATCACGAGCGTGCGTTTCCTGGGCGGGGTGCTGGCCATGGCGTGCAGTTTTTTTGCGCTGCTGTTTGCGCTGAGCCACGCGCCAGTGAGCCTGATTGGGCCGGCCTCTGCTTCGCTGACCTTTGTGACGAATGCGGTTGCGGCGAAGTTCTTTCTGAAGGAGAACGTGGATCGCAAGCGTTGGATTGCGGCGGTGTTCGTGTGCCTGGGCGTGGCGCTGCTGACGCCCTAGCGAGGCCGCGGGGCTTACGGGCAATCCGGGTCGGAGGCGACGATCTGCGGGTAGACGGGGCGCCAGTAGCGTTTGCGGATGATGTGCTCCCAGTCATCCGCGGTGCGCTCGATGGCGAGGCCTTCGGCGGCGGCCTGGAGGGCGACCGCGACGGCGACGGCGATGGCGGCTTCCTGCATTTGCTCGATGGCGGGCAGGAGCGGCGCCTCGGAGGCGCCTTCGCTAGCCGCAAAGCGGGAGGACCACTCGCCGAGGGCGCGCGCTGCCTCGAGCATCATGGTGTCAGTGACGCGGGAGGCGCGGCTGGCGGCGACGCCCTGGCCGACGCCGGGGAAGATGTAGAAGTTATTCACCTGGGCGACGGGGATGGTCTTGCCGCGGTAGGTGACGGGGGGAAAGGGCGCGCCGGTGGCGACCAGTGCCCTGCCGTCTGACCACTCAAGGATGTCGGCGGGGATGCCTTCGGCGCAGGCGGTGGGGTTGGAAAGCGGGAAGATGATGGGGCGCTCGACGTGGCTGGCCATGGCTTGAACGAGCTCGCGGGCGAAGAGGCCGGCCTGGGTGGAGACGCCGATGAGGATGGTGGGGCGGGCATACTCGACCACTTCCATCAGGCTCCAGTTGGAGGCGCGCGGAGGGGGCCAGGCGGCGGTGGCGGCGGGGCCCTGGGCAAAGCGCTGCTGGGCCGGGGCGAGGTCGCTGTCGCCGGCGCGAACCAGTCCGTGCATGTCCATGAGGAAGAAGTGCGATGCGCCTTCGGCTTCGGTGACTCCTTCAGCCCGCATGGCCTGCAGCAGGTATTCGGCGATGCCGGTGCCTGCGCCGCCGGCGCCGACGATGACGACGCGCTGATGGCGCATGGCCTGACCGCTCGATCGCAGGGCGGCGTAGATGGCGGCGAGAACGACGGCGGCGGTGCCCTGGATGTCGTCGTTGAA
The DNA here is from genome assembly GCA_036401435.1 of Acidobacteriaceae bacterium. GTDB lineage: Bacteria > Acidobacteriota > Terriglobia > Terriglobales > Acidobacteriaceae > EB88. The sequence goes on from DASWUY010000039.1 coordinate 1,630, forward strand.
GGTGCATAGCTGGCCGCGGTAGGTGTCGAGGATGGGGCGCGCGTGGCGGCGGGCGAAGTCTTCCCACTGCAGCAGGACGTGGGGCATGGTCTCCTTGACAGCCTGGACGAAGGCGTCGACGAAGGCGAAGTACTCGTCTTCGGCGACGCGTTCGTGGCGCCAGCCGAGGTAGAAGGGATCGGCGCGCAGCTGCGGGTTGTTGGTGCCGACATCGAGCACGATGGGCAGGGTGCGCGAGGGGTGGATGCCGCCGAGCAGCGAGTAGATGGCGAGCTTGCCGATGGGGATGCCCATGCCGCCGACGCCCTGATCGCCGATGCCGAGGATGCGCTCGCCGTCGGTAACGACGATGACCTCCACCTCGCGGGTGGGGCGGCTCTCAAGCATCTGCCGCATGCGCTGGCGCAGCGGGTAGGAGAGAAAGAGGCCGCGCGGCTTGGTGTAGAGGCGCGAGAACTGGGAGCAGCCGAGCGCGACGGTGGGGGTGTAGATGATGGGCATCATCTCCGAGACGTGTGCTTCGACGAGCGAGTAGAAGAGCACCTCGTTGCGGTCCTGCAGCTGGCGGAGGAAGCTGTGCTTGTGCAGCTCGTCGATCTGGCCGGAGTAGGCGAGGTAGAGGCGCTCGATCTGCTGCTCGCGGCTGATGACGTGAGGCGGGAGCAGGCCGTTGAGCGAGAAG
>DASWUY010000040.1:0-3604 GCA_036401435.1 Acidobacteriaceae bacterium
GAGCAGCGCCCGCTTCCCCCACCCTAGCGACTCACGCGCCGAGTAACTGTCAAAGCTCCACACCCACCGCATCGGCGTATGGCAGTAGCAGATATGCAGCGCATCGCGACGGGTCCTTACGCCCTTCCCATAGCCTGAGGAGCTCGAGATCACGAGGTCATACTCGCCAAGGCTCAGCGACCCCACGCCAAGCGGGTACAGCAGGAAGTAGAGTCGGTAGTAGCGCTTCATCAGCGGCAGGTGCTGCATCCACGACGTAACCATCGGGTAGCCCTGCAGCCCCGGCGGGATCCGGTCCGGCAGCGCTACCGTCGTGTGCAGCGTGGCCCCGGGCAGCATATGCATCAGCTCCTCTGCCACCTTCTCCGCACCACCTAGCTGCGTGAAGTAGTCATGAACAATCGCGATCTTCATTCTCTCTGCCCTGCTCACGCTGCACCCGACCGCTTCAACACCGCAGGCAGGGTGCGCGCCAGTATCTTCAGGTCCAGGCCGAGCGACCACTCGTCGATGTAATCAAAATCAAGCGAGATCCATTGCTCAAAGCTCAGCGAGCTCCGCCCCGTCACCTGCCAGGCCCCCGTGATCCCCGGCCGCACGCTGAATCGACGCATGAGCGATAACTTGTCAAAGAGCAGCACATCCCGTACGCTCATCGGCCTTGGCCCCACCAGCGACATGTCCCCGCGCAGCACATTCCAGAGCTGGGGCAGCTCATCGAGAGAAGTCCGCCTCAGAAAGCTGCCCACCGCTGTCATCCGCGAGTCATGCTTGATCTTGAAAATGGGTCCGCTCGCCTCGTTCCTCTCTTCGAGCGCCGCCATCAGCTCGGGTGCGTTGTGCACCATGCTGCGAAACTTCCAGATGCGGAACTGCCGCCGGCGATATCCATACCGCAGCTGCGAAAAGAAGACCGGCCCCGGGCTCGTCACCTTCACCGCCACGCCGACCGCGACAAACACGGGCGCCAGCACCACCAGCCCCGCTACCGCACCCAGAACATCCAGCGTCCGCTTCAGCCGCTGCGCAAACAGGTGTTGCTCATCCTTCGGCAGCAGCTCCATGAACAGGTGCGCCCGCCGCCGCAGGGTCCTCCCATGGGTCAGCGAAAAGAAGTCGCTCAGGCACACCACGCGCAACCCCGCCGCCTCCGCAATCGTGATCGCGCGCTGCACCATCTCGTATCGAGAGCGCAGGGGCGCCGCAATCACCAGCTCATCCACAACATTGCGCAACAGGTATTCCGGCAGGTCGTCCACACACCCCAGGTACCGCTCCGCAATGTCCGGAGGCATCAGGCTCGGGTCCCGGTCGTCGACAAAGCCCAGCACCCGCTTGCGCCCATGGTGCTCTACCCGCAGCTCCCGCCACGCCTTGCTCGCGCGCCGCCCACTGCCCAGGATCACCACGCACTCCGGCTCAAAGCCCCGTCCCGCGTGCAGCAGCCTTCCGGCGAGCCAGCGCAGGCTCTCATACGCCAGGCTCACCAGGAAGAAGGCCCACAGGATCCGGGCAATCGCGCCCCCCGCATGCCGCGCCAGCAGGTACACCGCAACCACCGCCGTCATCATCCCGCAGCCTAGGACCATCAACGCGATGGACCGCAGCACCTTGCCGCGCGTACGAAACAGCTCCAGCATGCTGAAGCACTCTCGCCACACAATCGTGAAAAGAATCGAGAAGGAGGCATTCAACAGCGTCAGGTGAAAGTGCAGCACCCTGGGCAGATCATGCACCGGCACCCGGTCCTGCATCGCCCAGACCGTCGACCCGACAATCAGCGTAAACGCCGTAAGGCTATCGACTACCGCGGCAAGTGTATGTGTGCTCCGTCGTGCACCCGTCACAAGTCACCCTTATCTGGTTTACTCAAACAGAACAAAAGTCCCGCGCGTTTCGCCCCTAAGTGGCGACTGCTTCATCAGCTAAGCACTTAGTCCGCCGCTGTGCCGTTCATCATGCTCCTGTAGTGCAGCTGCAGCGCCTGGATACTCTTCACCACATTGAACTGGCTGCCCTCCACACGGGCCAGCGCCTGCTCCTTCGGCTCGCGCCCGCCTGCCCTCACCTGCAGCACTTCTTCCGCCCACCGGCTCGCCGGCACCTCCAGCGGCAGCACCCGCACCAGCTCCTCATTCACGATCGCCTCCGGCGGCACCCGGTCCGAGATCAGGCACGGCAGCCCGGCTGCCTGCGCTTCCACCACCGCCAGCCCCAGGCCTTCATACCGCGAAGGAAACACAAAGCAATCCATCGCGCTCGTCATGTACTGCGCCACCAGGCTCGTATCCGGCACAAACGTAAAGCGGGACCCCAGGCCCCGACGCTCAATCTCCGCCCGCACCTCCTCCCGCAGCGGACCATCCCCAATCAGCAGGCAGTGCACCTGCTGGTCGCTCGCCGCCGCAGCCGCCACCACCTCCACTAGAAAGCCATGATTCTTCTGCTCATGGAAGCGCCCTACGTGGCCAATCACATAGGCACCCTCCGGCATCCCCAGCCTAGCCCGCAGACTCTCATCCGCAGGCTTGGCAAACGGGGCGCAGTCCACCCCGCAGTACAGCAGCTCCCACCGCGCGTCCCGCTGCCACTCATCCCCAAACATCGATTCCGCCGCCAGCCGGCTCGCCGCCAGCCCCCGGTCCGCCAGCCTCCGGTAGCCCCACAACAGGGCATGCACATAGGCCCGGTAGACCACAGAACGCGTCTTCAGCAGGAACCGCACATCGTTGTGGCTGTGCACCACCGTCCTGGGGATCCCCGATACCCTGGCCAGCGCCAGCGTCAGCAGCCCGCTCAGACTGCTCCCATGCACATGCAGAATGTCATACGGCCCGTGCTCTGCTACCACTTTCTTCAGGTCTTGCAGATAATGAAAAGGATTGGTGAACCGCGGGCAGGCCAGTACCGGGATCCCGGCCTCCCGAAACTCCGCCGTGAACGGCTCCTCTTCCGCCGTTCTCACCAGCACGTGGTGCTCAAAGCCACGCGACAACAGCACGGGCAGCGTCTGGTACAGCCAGGTCTCAATCCCCCCACGGAGTAAATGCCCCACGCTATGCAGCACGCGCACAGAACCCTGGGGTGCTTGCTCAGCCTGGCTCATCGCAGTCCATCCTCGTCAGACCGTCTCGGGGACACATAGCTCGGCGAGGCATAAGGAAAAGCCTGCAGCGTCGGGTTGGACTCAGCGGCAGCCGCGTACGTTCTGCCCGACGCGGGGGACTCCCGGGGCACGAGCAACAGGGCCGCTGCCAACCAGAATACCACCCCGTATACGCCCGAAAGCGAAGTGCCCAGGGGAATCTCCGCCAGGAAGCCCAGGCAGATCGCCAGCCCCGCCGTCTGCTCTATCGACGATCCGCCACCCCCCAGCCCCATGCCCCGGGCCACGAAGATGCTGATCCCCAGCCCGTACAGCAGCGTCCCCACCATCCCCAGCGTCATCAGGAAGTCAAACATCCCATTGTCATGCGTCCCCAGGTCACTCCCACCCGCATCCTGGTTGGCATAGAATCCGCTGCTCAGGTACCCCATCCCGCCCCCAAACGGCGTGCTGAAGGCATGGGCCAGCGCCCGCTCTGACCCGGCGGCCCGCTCCCCG
>DASWUY010000041.1:0-5810 GCA_036401435.1 Acidobacteriaceae bacterium
CCGCGAGAGCAGGTGCGCGCTGCCATCGCCAGCGAAGCTGGCCACCCGGATACTCTCGCTCGTGCCGCGGGTGATGCCCGGCACCGCGGTGCTTGGCTCCGTGCTCTTCCAGTAGTAGTCCGCGGGGAAGATGTTGTAGGCGTTGGTGTAGGAGTGAGTGTCGTTCAGCGTGGCGGAGGCGGGATCGTTGACAAAGAGCGGCTGCCAGCCCGCGTCATCGACGGGGATGGTCATGTCGGACGCGCCGATGCGCTGGGTCAGGTGCCCGAGCTCCATCTTGCCGCCTACTTCAATGGCAAAGTTGGAACGCTGCTGCCCGCCCCACGGATACCCCTCGAAGTAGGTGCGGGAGACGCTGCTGGTCACCGCCGCCATGCGGATGCCACCCACCCACGCCGTGCTCTTGATGGAGGAGTCCATCCAGTGCACATTGTCGCCGTCCAGGAAGACGGCAGCATGCGGATCCGGCAGCCACAGGCTGGTCTTGCCGCGGACGCCCCCTGCGCAGTTCACGCTGAAGCAGAAGCCGCTCTCATCCTGCGCGGTGTTGATCACGTTGACGCGGTCATAGTAGTTCTCGTTGGCGTCGCCCTCATTGACCACCGCCCACCGGGCCTGGTTGATCTCCATCTGCGAGAAGATCCACCGCTCGGAGCTGCCCTGCACGTTCAGCGCAATGCCCCCGGTCTGGCTCAACACTACGTCGCGCATCAGCCCGGTGTTGGTGCTGTTGAGCTCAATCAACCCGCCCATGGTGGTGTGCCCCGCGCCGGCAAAGGTCAGCCCCTCGACCAGGATGAAGCAGGGTCCGGGCTTGCCGGAGCAATCGCCCTGCGCCTTGTTGTAGGCCAGCAGCCCGGCCGTGGGGCTGGCGTTGAAGAGCGTGCTGCTCTGGGCGCCATCGCCTACCAGGCTGATGGCCTGGGTGATCACAAGCGCCGGCGCCAGCCCGGTGCCGGCCACGCTGTAACGCCCGTGGGGGAAATAGACCGCCGGAAATCCGCCGCCCACGATGCGGCTGGCCGCGGCAAACTGGATGGCATGACGGATGGCGCAGGTGGAGTCGGCGATGCCGCGCGGATCCGCAGGGTTCGGGCAGCCCACGCCGAAGTCGGCATGGGTGACGTCGACCCGGGGGAGCTTGCTCGTGACCCGCAGCACCTGCTGTGCACGGGCTTGTACCTCAACTTCAGCAGGGGCTTCAGCAGGGGCCTGGGCGAGCGCCGCTGGGCCCGCGACCAGGGCCGCGCACACGAGAGCGAGCAGGCGAAGACGCAGCATGGCCATGAGAGGCTCCTTCAAGCTGGGTGTGATGCTGAGGGGTTGAGGGGAAACAAGCTGGTGGCGGCGGATGGAATCGAACCATCGACCTACGGGTTATGAGTCCGTCGCTCTAACCATCTGAGCTACGCCGCCGCCCGTGCCCGCGCCAGGCTGACACAGGGGTACACAAGGTCCGATGATACGGACCTGGGCGGGACGGGTCAATGCAGGCGGCCCGGTGCAGGTGCCCCCGGGAGGACGTTCCGGCTGCTCTAGAAAACCAAGTCTCGGGCGACCGCCCGTGCCGGCCGTCGAGCCTGGGTTAGCATCACAGACGTTGACAACGACTGCCGACAGCGCTCGTTGACAAACCTTTCCGCGCGTTGACAAACATCGAAAAGGAGCCGCGCGTGCCGCCTGTCTACTCCCAGCTCTTTTCCGCGGTCGAGTCCGGCTCCGTACCAGAACCGCAGCGGGTGCTGGGGGTCATCCCGGCGCGGCTGGGATCGACGCGCCTGCCGCGCAAGATGCTGCGCACCCTGGCCGGCGAGCCGATGCTGGCCTGGGTCTACAGGGCTGCGCGGGCGTGTTCGCAGCTCCACCAGGTGCTCATTGCCACCGATGCCGAAGAGGTCATGCAGCTGGCCGAGCAGTATGGCTTCCCGGCCATCTTTACGCCGCAGGATTGCGCCAGCGGCACTGATCGCGTGCACGTGGTGGCGCAGTCCATTGCCGCCGATATCTACGTGAATATCCAGGGAGACGAACCGCTGCTGCGGCCCGCGCACCTGGACGCGCTGCTGGCGCCGATGCTCGCCGCGCACCGCGATGGCGCTCCCCGGATCGAGGTAGCCACGCTGGCCACTGCTTGCCCGGCGGAGCAGGTCCACTCGCCCCACGTGGTCAAGGTAGTGACCGACGCGCGCGGGCAGGCACTTTATTTCTCGCGCGCCGCCATTCCCTTTGACCGCGACGCGGCTGGTTTCAACGGCTACCTGAAGCACCTGGGGTTCTATGCCTATCGCAAGCGCGCGCTCGATCTGTTCCCTGCCCTGCCAGCGTCGGCACTCGAGGCGGTGGAGCGGCTGGAGCAACTGCGTTTCCTCGAGAACGGGATCGGGGTGCATGTGAGCCGGACTCCCTATGACACCCGGGGCGTGGACACGGAGGAAGATCTGTCGGCTGTGGAGCAATTGCTGGCGGCGCGCACGCCAGCCCCCGAGGCCGGATGAACGGCGCTCGCCCGCAGTCCTAATCCGCAGCTCTGACGGCCAGGCCGGCCTAAGGATGCGCGCCCAGAACGGCAGCGCGCAACGAGCTCCAGTGGTCCTCTCGCGTGCAGGCGGTGTTGTCCCGATTCAGTTCTTCGTAGAGCAGGGCTACCTTCTTCCGCCACGCCTCGGCCGCGTCTGCATCTGCCTTCCGGCATGCCTGGGCCGCGTCTGCATCTGCCTGCTTCTCGGTGACCTTCTTAATCGCGTTGAAGGCGTTGAGGCGCGAACTGGTGGATGAGACCACATCCCGCAGGCTCCAGTTTGCCTGGATGGTGTAAATGGGAGACTCAGCGCGGTTTGACGGCCCGTTGTCATTCGGGGGTGCGACGACGGTGCTGCCAAAGCGGCAAGATCAAAGGGCGGAACTGCGGCACTCTGAGGAGGCGCTCTGCCTGCGAGAGCCGCACCGCAGAGATCTCGGCCTCAAGCTTCCTGGCCGGGCCGGCTTTCCCGCCCAGGCCGGCAGAGCCTGGGACCAGAGCCGGGATGCCGTGAGGAGGATGAAAGCGGGCAAGCGCTTCACCGGGAACCACCTTCTGAACGGCGTTCATAGTGACACGCAGGCTTCGAGCGAGCAAGAGGATGAGTGACTTCAGGGCGGCTGCAGCGGTCACCCAGGCAGGCTGCAGAGTGCGGCGGCCCGGATCAGGGTGTGAAGGAAGCAACCGGCTCCTCGGCCGCTGCCGGGGCGTGCTGCTATCCTGACCCCACTTACCCCCTCGCCAGCAGCCTTCAAGGAACCGAGCCATGCCCGCACTGATCGACGCCATCAGCATCAAGCGCAAGATGTTTTTCGAACACGAAGGCACGCCCTTCTACTGTCTTGACGCAGACATCTCCACGCCCACCGCACGGGGCGGCCAAACCCTGGTCCGGCTGCGCATGCGCAATATGCTGACCCGCGCCGTCTTTGAGAAGACCTTCAAGGCGTCGGACAAGTTCAAGGAGCCCGACCTCCAGACCGTTGCCGCCTCCTACCTTTACAGCGACGGCGAGGCCTCCTACTTTCTGGACCAGGAGAGCTATGAGACGCTGGCGCTGGGGGAAGAGATCGTCGGCAATGCGCTTGACCTGCTGATCGAGGGCGCGCTCCTGCAAGTGGAGAAGTACAACGGCCAGCCCATCGGTCTGGAGCTGCCGGCACAGGTGGAGCTTGCCGTGGTTTACACCGAGCCGGGCGTGCGGGGCGACACCTCGAGCGGCAGCGTGACCAAGCCGGCCCGGCTGGAAACCGGTCTGGACATTCGCGTCCCCCTCTTCGTCAAGGAGGGCGAGAGGATCAGGGTGGATACCGAGACGCGCGCCTTCGCGGGCCGGGCGTGATCGGCTCTATCGCCTTCCTGCCCTGTGCTGACGTAGAGTGGTGGCGCTTGCGCAAACAGGAGACGCCATGCGCCGAACGACGATTGCCCTCACCTGCATTTGCTGCTGCCTCGCCGCACTCGCCCAGACCAGGAAAGCCGGCCTGTGGGAGCTGACCACCACGATGACGTATCACCAGTCCTCCTCACCCTCCGCACCCCCCGCCCCCCGGCCACACGTCACCAACATCTGCGTGACCCAGGAGGAGCTCGATCGCTACGGCGCGATCGTGCCCCGCATGCCCGGCTGCCAGGTGACCAGCGTGGTGAAGAAGCCGGGCGGCATGACCGGCGAGATGGTCTGCAGCGGCAGCCTGAGCGGGAAGGCGACGCTCGAGTCGGCCGCTATTGAAGGCAGCGACGGCACCCGCGCCAAGGGCAGCATCCACTTCTCCGGCACCATGGGCAACGGAGCCAGCGTCAGACCGGTGGAGTGGACCACTTCCACCACCTCGGTTTTCAAAGGCGCAGACTGCGGCGACATCAAGACGTCTACCCTGCCGAGCAAGTAAGCATCGCGCTCTCAGCCAGAGCGACCCTGGCTGCGGCGGCCGCAAGGCAGCCTTCGACTCGCCAGGGCGAGGCTGCCGGGCCGCCCTTCCCCTCAACGCCGCGAGCGGCAGGGGTGCAGTGCGCGCGGGAGACGCCGTTGTCGCAGCCGCCCAGTGCGGCGAGGGTAAGCAGGAGGGCGAGCAGCAGGGTGGAGACGCGGCAGGTCATTTCAATTCTCCTTGCATCAGGGGGAAGGGCCGGCGCCGGTGCGGCAGGCTATGGCGCCTTGTAGACGGTCGACCTGGAGAAGTCGGTGGCGGCGCCAATGGCTCCGCCGATCAAACCTCCGGCAAGCGCCCCCACGCCGGTGGCCTCCCCGCGGAGAAAGTTGGACCCGAAGAGTGCGTCCTTGTTGTTGTTGGTAGTGGCGGCAAAGAAACTGATGGCCAGCACACCGCCCCCCGCCCCTGCACCGATCAGCGCCGAGCGTTCGCGATGGGGCACCCTGACCCAGCGAACCTCAGTGCGCGCAAAGACAGCAGGCTTGGACCCGTGCATGCAGGTCAGTTGGTCTTCGGTCACCAAGGTGAGCTTGCATCGCACCTGGCTGCTGCTGTCTTTGACCTCAATGCCGGTGCCAGGGGGCAGCGCCTGCACGTGCTGCCAGTTTGACCCGGCCTTTGGCTGCTGCGCCAGCCCCGGGCCGGGCAGGCAGACCAGGAGCGAAGGCAGCAGGGTGAGCAGGACACGCTTGCGGAAGGGCAGAGGCACGCGTAGAGTACCGGGTGCGGTTGGGCGGCAGAAATGATTCATTGTGCTTCTCCCTTGGTGATGTGGTTTGTTATTGGCGTCGGTTCGTTGCGTTTCATTTCGGGTGGGCAGTCCAGCGTCGGTCCGCCTGCGTGGGAGGGCAGGGTGTGTCCACACAGCGGGCACGACGCGCCTGGCTGCAGAGCGAAGGAGCCGTGCACGGTGATGGAGCAGACTTCACGTTCCACGGCGATCTCTACCGCGCGCGCGATCCTGGCTGGCCCGCTGGTGCTGCGGGGTTTTTCATTCGCGGCCGGTGCAGGTCGGCTTCGAGGAATGCGCCACATCCGGTTTGAACCTCCGCGAACGAGTTCCAGTGCAACCGATCGAGGCCGGCGGTGTCCTCAAGATTCGCTTAAAGGTGTATCAAGGTTGCATTAGGGGAAGTATGTCGCTCGTCATTCACGACTTGTACCGCTTCGACGACTTTGAGCTGCAGCCTTCCAGGCGTGTCTTGCTGCGCGGTGCGGCACGGGTGCCGGTGGCGCGCAAGACGTTCGAGGTGCTGCTATGCCTGGTTCGGAATGCGGGACGGGTCGTGCTGAAGGAGGAACTCTTTGAGGCGGTGTGGCCCGGGTCGTTTGTAGAAGAAGGTAACCTGACTCAGCAC
>DASWUY010000042.1:0-3621 GCA_036401435.1 Acidobacteriaceae bacterium
GCCACGCAGCGCGCGCAGATAGAAGAGCTTCGAGCGCCGAACCTTGGCCGACCGCAGCTTCTCTACCTTGTCGATCACCTTCGAGTTATACGGGAAGATACGCTCCACGCCCTGCCCGAAGCTCATCTTGCGCACGGTAAAGCTGCCCTGCGGGCCCTTCTTCGCGGCGATCACCAGGCCCTCAAAGGCCTGCAGCCGCTCCTTGTCGCCTTCCTTGATCTTTACCTGCACGCGCACCGTGTCGCCGGGGGCAAAGTCAGGATGGTCCGTACGGTTTAACTTCTCGGCAAGGCGCTGCATGATCGGATTGATAGACATAAGCTCGTTCCTGGTGAATTAGTCGAATCCTAAGTGTACAACACACGCAGCAACTCCGGTCAGGGCCGGCACGGCCGAGCTGGCTCTGGCAGCGACGCCGCGATCTCCTCAGCTCCGCCGCTCGCCCTCTGCCGCGCAGATCGTGCAACAGCTACGACTCCTCACGCCCCAGCCGAGCCAGAAACTCGCGATCCGCCGACCCCAGCGCCCCTGCCTGCTCCGCCGCCGCAAGCAGATCGGGCCGGTTCCGCGCCGTCCGCTTCAACGCTTCTTCGCGCCGCCACCGGCGCACCTCTTCATGGTTCCCGTTCGTCAGCACCTGCGGCACAGCCAGCCCGCGAAACTCCGCCGGCCGCGTGTAGTGCGGATAATCCAGCAGCCCGCCTGCCCCGTGCGTCGCCCGTGGCGGTCCGCCTGCGGCACCACCCAGCAGCGCATCCTCCGCGCCAAAGCTCTCAAACCGGCTGGACGCCGCGTTCCCCAGCACCCCGGGCACCAGCCGCGCCACCGCATCGACCACAATCGCCGCCGCCAGCTCTCCGCCCGACAACACGTAATCCCCCACAGACAGCTCACGATCGGCCACCAGTGTCACCACCCGCTCGTCCACGCCCTCGTACCGGCCGCACAGCAGCACCACTCGTTCCAGCCGCGCCAGCTCCTGCGCTACGCCCTGATCCAAGCGCACTCCACCGGCTGACAGCAGCACCACGCTCTCGCGCCGCGCCGCTCGCGCCTCCCTCGGCGCAACCCCCAGCGCGTCGACCGCCTCGGCCAGCGGCTCCGGCTTCAGCACCATCCCCTCGCCCCCGCCAAAGGGTCGATCGTCGACAGTATGGTGCCGGTCATGGGCATAGTCGCGCAGGTTGTGCGTCTCGGCGCGTACCAGCCCCGCGAGCAGCGCCCGCCGCAGAATGCCGTGCCCGAAGATGCCCGCTGCCGGCTCGCTCGATCCGAAAAAGTCTGGGAAGATGGTAACGATATCAAAGTGCAGCAAGCTCAGCCCTTTTTCCCACGCCGCGTACCCGGCGCCCCGTCACTCTCATCGCCCGTCGCGCCCTCCAGCTCCACCAGCCCCTCAGGCAGCGTCATCTCCATCCTGCGACCAGCCAGGTCCAGCTGCGGCTCATACGCGCGGGCAAACGGCACCAGCATCTCTCCACCGCCGGGCGTCTCCACCACCAGCAGTTCCATGTTGCTTGACTCCCGGTCCACAGCCACAATCGCGCCCACCCCCGTAGCTGTCCTGCGATCAAACAGCACGCAACCTACCAGGTCGCCGATGTACACGGCGCCTTCTTCAAGCGGCGCCCGCTCGGCCATAGGAATGACCACCTCAAGGCCGCGCAGCGACTCAGCCGCCGTCATCGTGTCGATGCCGACAAACTTCAGCACCACCCGCCCCTGGTGCATCCAGTGCCGCTCCAGCGCCACCTCCCTCACCTCAGCTGAGAGCAGGCAAGCGCGCAGGTAGAGCCGCCGGCGCTCTTCAAAGCGCTCAGGAAAATCGGTGAGAATGTCTGCGAGTATCTCGCCCTTGACGCCGCGGGGACGGACCAGCCGGGCCAGCGTCACCCACTCGCCGCCAGGCGCCTCAGGCCCCGTGTTTTGCCGCTCCCGCGTCCTGGCCTTCGGCATCCCGTTCCACTATGTCCAGCGTGTAGCGGTGGTGATATTTCATGCTCACCGCGCTCAGGATGGTGCGCATGGAGTGCGCCGTGCGGCCCTGCTTGCCGATCACCTTGCCCACATCGGCCTGCGAGACATGCAGCCGCAGCACCGTGCTCTCGTCCCGCTCCAGCGCCTCGACAACCACCTCTTCCGGGCTGTCGACCAGCGCGCGCGCAATCTCCGAGATCAGCAGCAGAGTGCTGTCCCCTGTTGCGCGCAAGTGCTGCCTGCCCGCCACGGATTCGCCCGGCCTGCGCTCACCCGGCTCCATGCGGTTGTTCTCTTCGTCACCTATCATCGCTGCCGCTCCCACCCTGCAGGCAGCGCAGCCAAAGGCACGCGCCGCTCCGTGAGGCGCGGCCATAGTATCAGGTTGCCGGTGCGGCTCGACAGGAGAAACCTCGCCCTCCCGCACCTTGCCAAGGAAAAGAGTCAGGCCTTCCCGCCGACACAGCGCAAACGGCTAAGCGGCGACTGGCTCGGCGGCCGGATTCTGCTTGAGCAGCTTGGCCACGCGGTCTGACAGCTGCGCGCCCTTGCTCGTCCAGTAGGTGATGCGCTCGCGCTTGAAGTCGACCGTAGCCGGGTTGGTGCGCGGGTTATAGGTGCCGACCAGCTCGATCGAACGCCCGTTGCGGGCGCGATCCTTCTCGATCACAACAATGCGATAGAACGGCTGCTTCCGGGCGCCAAAGCGCGCCAAACGAATCATCAACACAAACAGATCCTTTCAAACTACATGCAAGCCTGGGAATTGGGGAGATCAGCCGAGGGGCCCCGGCATCAAAAACCGGCTCCCTCTGCCAACACGTGATTATAACAAATCGGCCCCTGACCTCCCCGCGAGGTGGCTCCCCAATCGGGCTGCTCCCAGCCCAGGGCTGGCCGCTCCTTCACCGCGATCCACTCTCGCGAATCTCACCCCCCGGGGAAGAGCCACCGCAGGATCGGCCCAAAGCGCGCCGCCCAGGCCCGCTCATCGTGCGTGCCGCCAGGGATCCACTCGTAGTGGAGCTCGCTTCCGGTCTTCCACCCCGCCCGCTCCAGCTGCGCGGCCAGCATCTCCGCATCCTTCTGCGTCCGTGGCCCCTCGGCGTCCCCCGCATCCAGCCAGATGCGCGCCCGCCGCTCCGGCTTGCCCAGCTTCGCCACCACTCGCAGGATCGACCGTTTGTCCCACCACACCGAGGGCGACAACACCGCCAACCGCCCGAAGACCTCCGGATATCGCAGCCCCAGGTACAGGCTCACCAGCCCGCCCAGCGATGAGCCACCCAGCCCCGTCTGCTCCGCGCCCGTCCGCGTCCGGAACGTGCTGTTGATAAACGGCAGCAGCTCCTCCACCAGCAGCATCCCGTAGCAGTCTGCCTCGCCCCCGCCCTGCTTCGCGTCCACTGAATGGGTGTACTCCGCCAGGCGGCGCTCCCCTCCATTGTTGACCCCGACAATGATCAGCGGCTCCACCTCGCCGGCATCGATCGCCGCATCCGCTGTCTCGGCCACCCGCCAGTGCTGCCCGGGCACAAAGGCCGCCTGCGGGTCGAACAGGTTCTGCCCATCGTGCAGGTAGAGCACCGGGTATCGATGCTCCGGGTGATCGTCGTAGCCGGCCGGCACATACACCGTCACGTC
>DASWUY010000043.1:0-3333 GCA_036401435.1 Acidobacteriaceae bacterium
TTTTCTGCGCAGGCAGGATGGTTGCCCGGAGACCTGTTACTAACGATGTACGAAGGGGGGTAGACGGTACCACAGTGACCGCGGCGGCGGCGGCAATGCTGATAAGTCTGTGACTGAACAGACGCAGGGAGCGCCCAAACAGGGCTCCGCCACACGCGAGCACGCGCACCTGGGACAAAGGAGCGAACATGCCAGAGGATGAACGCGTTGTCACCCTCCGCATCAGTGAGGGAAGCGAACAGTTGATCGAGGCTCTCGAGCGGATCGACAAGCTGGAACGCCTGCTGCAGGAAGCCACGCACTTCATCGAGGTGGAGCTGAAGCGCGTCGCGTGCGGCGACGCGGATACAGCAGCCTAGGCGGCTGCCGGGGCGGGCGCGTGGGAGCGCTCGGCTTGCGATAGAGTGGCGGGATGACGATGCGTCCCGGCCTGGTGCTTCGACTGGAAGCCCTCTGCGTGCTGCTGTCCGCCCTCTGGCTCTATGCGTTCCTGCTGCACGGTACCTGGTGGCTCTTCCTGGTGCTGCTGCTGGCGCCGGATCTATCGCTGCTGGGCTATGCCTTTCGCGGGCATAAGGCGGTGGCCGCGATGGTCTATAACCTGGCCCACAGCTACGTGCTGCCAGCAGGCCTGTTCTTCGTGCCGTCCATCTCGGGCACCAACAGGCAGGTGGCCGCGATCTGGATCAGCCATATCGCGCTTGATCGGGTGCTGGGGTTCGGGCTCAAGTATCGTGAGGCGTTCAAGCCTACGCACATGCAGAGCGCCGATGTGTTTGCGGGTGGTGAGTAGGCGAGAGCGCGCGGGCGTGGTCTTCCCATCCCGCTCTCACTTGCCGCGAAGGAGGGCTCCCGGCTTTCTCACGCTTCGCCTTTTGACGCAGTGCTGCGGGCAGAGGAAAGCAGGGTGCACTCTGCTGGAGAGGCAAGGGCGATGAGCTGGATCAAGGAAGCACGAGAGCTCGTGCAGGACCTGATCGCTCCCGAGTTGCGGGCCATTGGCTTGAAGATGGATGGATTGGCAGCCCGCATGGAAGAGCAGGCGCAATGGGCCGAGAAACGGGATGCCGAGCGTCACCTGGAGATGAAGTCAGATCTGGCGGCTCTGCGTACGGGATAGCCTTGCAGATGCAGGTAGCTACCCTTACCCGACAGGTAGCCGAGTTGACAGCAGCCAGGGAAGGCAGCGCTCAGTAGCATCTGCCTTGCTTTCGCCCCTAGCCCAGGCTGGTCATTGCGAACTGGCGCGCTGCTTCGAGCAGCTTCGCGACGGAGGCCTCGGACACCGACTCCGAGTAGATGCGGAGCAGCGGCTCAGTGCCTGAGGCGCGGAGCAGGAGCCAGGTGCGTGCCGGGTTGGGCTTGCCCTCGGCCTCGGGGTTGGTGAGGAAGAACTTGATCCCGTCCAGCGTCTCGACGTGCTCGACGGGCATGCCGGCAAACTCTGCGATCCCGGCCCGGGCCTTGGCGATGGTCGCATTCTTGAGGTCGTCGGGGATGTGGAGGTCGATGCGGCCGTAGTGGTGTTCGCCGTACTCGGCCTGCAGGTCTGCTACCAGCTGCCCCAGCGTCTTCTTCTCCTCCGACATGATGTTGGCCAGCAGCAGCGCGTTGAGCAGGCCGTCGCGCTCGGGCAGATGGCGCTGGATGCCGATGCCGCCCGACTCCTCGCCGCCAATCAGGATGTCTTGGGTGAGCATGAGGTCGCAGACGTACTTGAAGCCGATGCCGTGCTCGTGGAGCCTGCGCCCATACCGGGCGGCGATGCGGTCGAGCATGCCTGTGGTGTTGAAGGCGCGGGTGACGCCGCCGGGCCAGCCCTTGCGCCTGAGCAGCCACTCCAGGATGACGGAAAAGATCTTGTGCGGGTCGACGAAGTTGCCGTGTTCATCGACGGCGCCGATGCGGTCCGCGTCGCCGTCGGTGGCGAGCCCGGCGTGACATCTCTCGGCAACCGTGACCTGCTGCAGGGCGTGGATGTGGGGCAGGATGGGCTCGGGGTTGATGCCGGGAAAGAGCGGGTCGTGCTCGGCGCGGATCTCGACGAAGTCGACCCCGAGCGCGGTAAAGATGCCGGCGAGTACGCCGCGCCCCGCGCCATACATGCAGTCCACGGCAAACTTGAGCCCGGAGGCCTGGATGAGCTGGAGATCGGCGAACTTCGAAATGGCCTCAATGTAGGGCGTGTTGAAGTCGACTTCTTCGATGGCGGCGGGACTGTCTGCGCGGGGCAGCGGCTCACCCAGCTGCTTCTCAATGGCCGCGACCATGGCCGGCTGCCCGGAGCCGCCGTACCAGCCCTTGTACTTGACCCCATTCCACTGGAACGGGTTGTGCGAGGAGGTGATCATGACCCCGCCCGCGGCACCGCGGTCGCGCACGCCAAGTGAGAGCGCCGGGGTGGGGGTGATGCGGTCTGCGAGTGCTACCGGGATGCCGGCGCCGGCGAGCACCTCGGCCACTGCGCGTGCGAAGTCCCTGGAGCCGAAGCGGGTGTCATAGCCGATGCAGGCGCCTTGTGATGCCGGGGGCTGATCCGGAGCGCCCTGGTGAAGGTAGCTGGCGATGGCGGCGGCGGCTACCCGCACGTTGGCAAAGGTGAAATCCTCGGCGATGAGGCCGCGCCAGCCGTCCGTGCCGAACCTGATCTCTCCCTGGTAAGCCACTACTTCCCTTTCGCCGGTTGAGAGTGCAGGCGCTTAGATCAGCTCCGTGCGCCCCTTGGCCACAAGCTCCTTTACGACCTTGCCCACGTCCTGCGAGTGCTGGCGGGAGGTGACCAGGATCGCGTCCTCGGTCTCTACCACCACCAGGTCCTTGACGCCGACCAGCGCGATAAACTTCCTGGGGCTGAAGGCGTAGTTGTTGTGCGCGTCAATGGCGATCACGCCGGATGTTTCCGTTACGTTGCCGGAGGGGTCGGCGGCCTGCAGCTGGTCTACCTGGTGCTCGTAGAGCGCGGCCCAGGAGCCGAGATCGTTCCACCCAAAGTCTGCCGGCAGGCAGAAGAGGTTGGAATGATGCTCACCCTTGGCGGAGCGGGGCTCGAGGATGGCGTAGTCCACGCTGATGTTTTCGCATTGCGGGTAGAGCTCGGCAAAGACCCGGTCAAAGGCCGGCGTGCCGTGCGCGGCGACGATCTGCTCGAGCAGCGGGGCGGTCTCCGGCAGGTGCTCGCGAATGGCGTTGGCGAGCGTGCGGGCTGACCAGATAAAGATCCCGGAGTTCCAGTGGTAGTTGCCGGCGGCGACAAACTCCTCGGCGCGCTCCTGGTTGGGCTTCTCGGTAAAGCGGCGCACACGCAGCGCGTGGCTGCCGGCGCCGGGCAAGGCC
>DASWUY010000044.1:0-4659 GCA_036401435.1 Acidobacteriaceae bacterium
CCAGCGAAAGCCCGCCACCACGCAGTCGCAGTCCCGCTCGTGCTTCACCTTAAAGGTGGAGCGTTTGTTCGGCTCATATACCCCCGCCAGCGGCTTGGCCATCACGCCGTCCAGGCCCGCGCCCTCAAAGCGCCGGAACCAGTCCGCTGCCACGCTCGCCTGCCGCGTCGCCGGCGTCAGGTGCAGCGGCGCGGCAGCACCGGCCAGCACCGTCTCCAGCTGCTCCCGCCGCATCGCGAACGGCTCTGCCCGCAGGTCCCGGTCGCCCAGGCACAGCAGGTCAAAGAAGACCACCGAAGCCGGCGTCTGCTCGGCCAGCAGCTTTACCCGCGAGGCCGCCGGATGGATCCGCAACTGCAGCGACTCGAACTCCAACCGCCCCTGCTCGGCGATCACGATCTCCCCGTCCAGCACGCACCGCGCAGGCAGCTGCGCGCGCAGCGGTTCCAGCAGTTCAGGGAAGTAGCGGTTCAGCGACTTCTCGTCTCGGCTCTGGATGAGGATCTCGTCGCCGTCGCGAAAGATCACCGCGCGAAAGCCATCCCACTTCGGCTCAAACAGCCACTGGTCGCCGGGCGGAATGCCGTCGATGCGCTTGGCCAGCATGGGCAGCACGGGAGGTTGAACAGGGAGCTGCACGCCCTTCATGCTACACGGACGCGATCGGCCCCAGCCGCCCTGGCGGTAGCCTAGGTACGGGCGGAGGGCAGCGGCGCGAGAACCTCGCGCGCGGCCAGCGGTCGCAGGTACTCGACAAAGGCGACGAGCCGGGCCATCTTGAAGAAGTCTGACGCCGCGCAGTACGCCAGGGTCACCGCCAGCCACCACACATTCAGCCCCCAGCCCTCCATGTTCGACGCGAAGGGCAGCGGGCTGGCCGAGAACACCATGGCCAGCAACAGCAGGCTCAGCTTGATGATGCCCATGGCCACGTTTACCTCCAGCAGCTGGCGGCGCACCCGGGGCAGGCGGAGGCTGCGCCGCACCGCCTCGGCGAGCGAGCATCGCTCAAGCAGCGCCACCAGCGGCGCCGCCACCAGCAGCCAGCTCAGCGCGGACCAGGCCATGAACAGGCCCAGGGTGACTGAGAGCGCCAGCGCGCAGTAGAGCACCAGGTTCGGCTCGGCCTGGGCTGCGCCGGGCTCCGCAGTCGCTGGCCCCAGCGCGTACCTGGCCGACCACTGCATCGCCGCATACCACAGCCAGCAGACCAGCACCACGGCCACCAGCCGCACCGCCTCGCAGCTCGCCAGCAGCCAGCGGCGCGCTGGTAACCGAGCGTCATACCGCCGCAACAGGGCGCTGCGGCCCACGCCGAACGCGACCAGCCACACCAGCAGGCCCAGCGGAGCCAGCCCGGCGGCCAAGTGCCTCACCCAGGGCGCCAGGATGGCGATGGTCGCCGTGAAGGCGGAAGTGATCTGGGTCGGGTCCTGCGTAGCCGACTCAAGCGTCGCGTTGAAGAGCCCCGTGGCCCGCAGCTGGGCCGAGGTTGCGGCGGCTATTCGCAGCCCGCCCAGGCCCACCAGCAGCAGCAGCAGGCCCCCGGCCAGCCAGCGCCAGGCAAGTTCCAGCAGCAGCAGCCGCGGGCGCGCCCAGCACGCCGCGACGATCCGCAGGAACGAGCCGCCCCGCTCCGGCGCTATCTGCCCCCCGTCGACTACCGCACCACCAGGTTGACCATCTTCGCCGACACCACGATGATCTTGACCACCTGCCTGCCCGCAATCCTGGCCTGCACCTTCTCATCGGCCAGCGCCGCAGCCTCAAACGCCGCCTCGTCCGCCCCCGTCCCAATGCGGATCACGGTGCACAGCTTGCCGTTGATCTGCACCGGAAACTCCATCTCCTCGGCTGCGATCAGCGCCGGATCGTAAGCCGGCCAGGGCGCGCGCAGCAGCCCGTCCTGGTGCCCGGTCACCTCCCACAGCTCGCGGCTCAGGTAAGGCGCAAATGGAGCCAGCAGCAGCAGCAGCCGGTCCAGCACATGCCGTAGCACCGGTGGCGACAGGCGACCCGCTTCGACCGCCGGCTCAGCCGCGTTCAGTGTGTTCACCAGCTCCATGATCGCGGCAATGGACGTGTTGAAGTGCCATCGGTCCTCGAAGTCTTCCGTGATCCGGGCGATGGTCTGGTGCAGCTTGCGCAGCACCGCCTGCTCCTCGCCGGTAAGCACCGCCGGCAAGGTCAGCGCCGCGCTCGCCGCCTGCTCTGCATGGCGCGTGGCGAAGCGATACACCTTGCCCAGGAAGCGGCTCACACCGGCCACCCCATCCTCCTGCCAGTCCAGGTCCCGGTCCGGCGGCGCCGCAAACAGCGAGTACATGCGCGCCGCATCTGCGCCGTACCGCGTGATCATCTCGTTTGGCGACACGACGTTGCCCTTGGACTTCGACATCTTGGCCCCGCCCTTGATCACCATCCCCTGGGTGAAGAGGCGCGCCACCGGCTCATCGTTCGTGATCAGCCCCATGTCCCGCATCACCCGCGTCCAGAACCGCGAGTAGATCAGGTGCAGGATCGCGTGCTCGACCCCGCCGATATACTGGTCGATCGGAAACCAGTACGCAACAGTCCTGGTGTCAAATGGAGCCTTGTCGTCGTGCGCGCTGGTATAGCGGTAGAAGTACCAGGAGGAGTCGACGAAGGTGTCCATCGTGTCGGTCTCGCGCCGCGCCGCGCCGCCGCATCGCGGACAGGTCGCGTTGACAAACTCCGGCACCTTGGCCAGCGGCGAGCCGCCCTCCTGAGTGATCGCGACGTTGGCCGGCAGCAGCACCGGCAGCTGGTCCTCCGGCACCGGCACAATGCCGTCCCGCTCGCAGTAGAGCATGGGGATGGGCGTGCCCCAGTAGCGCTGCCGGCTTATGCCCCAGTCCTTCAGCCGATACGTAACTGTCTCAGTACCAAACCCGCGTTGCCGGGCAAAGTCGCTCATGAGCTGCCGCGCCTCAACCGGGGCCAGCCCGTCGTAGATCCCGGAGTCGGACAGCACGCCCTCGTCCGCGAGGTAGGGGAGCTCCACCGGGACCTGACCCGAAGCCTGTCCCGCAGCCGGAACCACGACCACCCGGATCTCCAGCCCGTACTTGGTCGCAAACTCGTAGTCGCGCGCATCGTGGGCAGGCACGCTCATGATGGCGCCCGTGCCATAGTCGGCCAGGATGTAGTTGCCGACCCAGATGGGCACGCGCTCGCCGCTGAAGGGGTTGATGGCGTAGCGCCCCGTGGCCACTCCGTGCTTCTCGATCGCGCCCAGGTCCCCAGCCTCGCGGGCCGCTGCCTGCTGCGCCACCAGCGCGTCCACCTCCCGCGCCAGCGCCTGGTCAGCAGCGGCAAAGCCAGCCACCAGCGGATGTTGCGGCGCCAGCTGCAGGCTGGTCGCGCCAAAGATCGTGTCGATGCGCGTCGTGAAGACGCGCACTTCGGCAGAGCTGCCCTCGACCGCGAAGCCGACCTCGGCGCCTTCACTGCGGCCGATCCAGTTGCGCTGCATGGTGCGCACCTTCTCCGGCCAACCCTCCAGCGTCTCCAGCCCTTCCACCAGCTCCTCGGCATACCTGGTCGCGCGCAGGAACCACTGTTCGAGGTCCCGCTGTTCCACGATCTGTTCTTCGTGCCGCCAGCAACGGCCGTCGATCACCTGCTCGTTCGCAAGCACCGTCGCGCACTGCGGGCACCAGTTCACCTTGCTCTTCTTGCGGTAGGCCAGCCCGCGCTCGTACATGCGCAGAAAGAACCACTGGTTCCAGCGGTAGTACTCCGGCAGGCAGGTGGTGATCTCGTTGCGCCAGTCGTAGGCCAGGCCCAGCCGATCGAACTGCACCTTCATCGCGGCGATGTTGGAGAACGTCCACTCGCGCGGCTCGCGATGATTCTTGATCGCTGCATTTTCGGCCGGCAGACCGAACGCGTCCCAGCCCATCGGGTGCAGCACGTTCGCGCCCTGCATCCACTTGTAGCGAGCCAGTGCGTCGCCGATCGCGTAGTTGCGCACGTGTCCCATGTGCAGCTGGCCTGAGGGGTAGGGCAGCATCTCCAGCACGTAATACTTTGGCTTGCCGCTGGTCGGCGGCTCGGCCGCGTACAGCTCCGGGTCCGCCGCCCACCGCGCCTGCCACTTCGGCTCGATCTCCTGGGGATTGTAGCGGCCCTCGCGCGCGGGCGCGTCCTTCCACACCCGCACCCCGGCCGACTCCAGCGTATGCACCGCGCCCTCGCCCCCGTCCTTCAAGCCTTGCTCGCGCTCGCTCATCTCACCGCCATTGTAAATGTCGCAAACGCCGACACCCCCTGCCCACCGCCGCGGCGCCCCGCGCCGGAGTCTGGTTACTGCGCCAGCTCCAGCAGCGCCCGGACGTTCTTTTCGCTGTCCCCGGGCTCGTCGACCGGGGTCTCGGCGATGAAGGCGCAGTGCGTGAAGCGTGCGTCGTGCAGCAGCCGGCGAAAAGGCTCGCGACCGCTCGTGCCTTCGCCAATGTGCTCGTGACGATCGAGCTTCGAGCCCCGCGCCGCCTTGGCGTCGTTCATGTGCCAGACGTGCACCTGCCCCAGGCCGACGGTGCGTTTCACCTCCTCCATGGTCTGCTCATATCCCTCGGGCGAGACAAAGTCGTAGCCCGCAACGTGGGTGTGGCAGGTGTCCAGGCACGCCCCCAC
>DASWUY010000045.1:0-3938 GCA_036401435.1 Acidobacteriaceae bacterium
CGCTGATCGTGGCCATGATGTCGTCTCCCTTCGGCATTCTGCTGTTGTTGCTGGGCGGCTCCAAGTGGCTGCGTAACCTTGGCTTGAGCAAGTCTCCCCAGCCAGAATAGACCCCCGACCTGCTCTGCTATCCTTGACTCCTGAGCCGCCCCACAGCCTGCGCCCAGGCGCACGCGCCGCCGCACTGGTCAGACCCCACCCGGCGGGACACACGCCGGGAGCGGCCTCAGGAACCGGGTACCAAGGGAGAACACGCGCATGTCAAAGTCAGTCAACAAGGTCACCCTGCTGGGCAATCTTGGCAAGGACCCTGAAGTGAAGTTCCTGCCCAGCGGCCAGGCTGTGGCCAACTTCAGCATCGCCACCGCTGACCGCATCAAAGACAAGGCTTCCGACACCTGGACCGACCGCACCGAGTGGCATAACGTCACTGCCTACGGCCGCACCGCGGAGATCGTCCGCGACTACGTGAAGAAGGGCAACAAGCTCTACATCGAGGGCCGGCTCACGACCCGCTCCTGGGATGACAAGGAGACAGGCAAGAAGGTGTACCGCACCGAGATCGTGGTCAACGAGCTGGTGCTGCTCTCCGGCCGCGGCGAGGGGGAGACCGGGGGACGCACCTCTGGCGCCTCCAGCAGCACCGCCTCCTTCGATCAGCGCTCTTCGGCGCCACAGGATGACTACGCGCACGCCGAGATCACCGACGACGATATCCCCTTCTAGCCTGCGGCTCGTTTTTGCCAGTACGGAAAACAGGTTGGCACTGTTCGCCAGCCAGCCTCATCTCACTCTGCATCCGCTGCACCGTGACGAGGAGACCCATGGCAGAAAAGCACTTCCGCTGCGCCGACGTAGGGTACACCGAGTGTGACTGGCAACTTACCGGCGCCTCCGAAGAAGAAATGCTCCCCAAGATCGAGGAGCACGCACTTGAGGTGCATCACCTCACCTTCAAGGAAGAGGCGCTGGACCATGTCAAGCGCGCGATCGGAGAGGGACGCTAGTACACTGGGCGCATGCTCGACGAATCCGATTTCCGCCGCTATGCCGACTCTGAAGTCGAGGCCCTGAAGCAGAGCCTGATTGAGGCTGAGGTAGACGGCGGCTTCGAAGTAGAAGAAAACAACGGCGCCCTGAACATTGTCTTCGAAGACCCTCCATCGAAGTTCGTCGTGACGCCGAACACGCCCGTGCGGCAGATCTGGATATCCGCCTTAGCCACCAGCTTCAAGCTTGAGTGGTCTGCCGAGCGCGCCGCCTTCCTGCTGCCCCGCACCGGCGAGCGCCTGCTCCCGCTGACGGCCCGCCTGATCAACCAGCAGCTAGGCATCCTCGACACGGACGAGGCCGTCGTTCTTGGATGAGCCGCGCCCGCCACGCCCCACCCTCAGCTTTGCCATTGTCGCAAAGAACGAAGAGTCCAACCTGCGCCGCGTGCTGCCTACCATTGCGTGGGCAGATGAGATTGTCCTGGTCGACTCCGGTTCGACCGATGGCACGCTGGCCCTGGCCCGGCAGTATGGCGCCCGCATCTTTCACGAGACCTGGAAAGGGTACGGCGGCCAGTGCAACTCGGCGCTGGACAAGTGCACCGGCGACTGGGTCTTCTCGCTCGATGCCGATGAAGCACTTACCCCGGAGCTAAGCCAGGTGATACAGGCTCTGCTCGGTCGAGTGCCGGAGCACGCAGCCTACTGGGTGCCTCGTCGTAACTTCTTCCTGGGTCAGTGGATGCGCCACGGAGGATTTTACCCGGACCGCAAACTGCGGCTCTTCCGTCGCGGTACAGCGCGACTCGCGGAAGACACCGAGCCCCATGCTACCCCCAAGTACGACGGCCCTACAGGCGTCCTGTCCGCCCCCATCGTGCACGATGCCTATCCCACACTCTCGCTCTACCTGGACCACATGGAGCGCTACAGCACGGCAAGCGTGCCGCTGCTGGTAGGTCGCGGGCGGCTCAGCGTCAACCTGGCTGCTTTCCTCTGGAATGTTCTCCTGACTCCGCTCGCAACGTTTTTTTACAACTACGTCGTGCGCCTCGGGGTGCTCGACGGGCGCCGCGGACTGCTCCTGCACCTCTACCACTCCTGCTACGTCAGCTGGAAGTATGCCAAGGCTTGGGAGCGGGGAGCGATATCCGCGCGCAAGCCGGAGTGAAAGCGCTTTGCGCGTGTGCCTGCAGGCTGTACCCTCATCGCACCATGGTCTCCCGTGAACGCGCTCTCCCGGCGCTGGTCCCCGCCCTGCTTTCGGTTCTGCTCCTTTCCTCCGCATGCGCTTGCGCCCAGGCCGTGGCACCTGCCCATGCTGAGCCCCCGGCTGTGGCCCACCTTGAGGGTCTCTTTCCTCTTAACTGGGAAGCAAAGACAGGCCGGCTCCTGCTGACCATTCCCGCCTTTGGAAAAGACTTTCTGCTGCTCGACTCGCTCCCCTACGGGGTCGGATCAAACGACCTTGGACTCGATCGCGGACAGCTGGGACGAGGCCGCGTCGTACGCTTCTACCGCAGCGCCCCGCGGGTGCTGCTCATCGAGCGCAACCTCGACTACCGTTCCAGCTCCCCGAGCTCCGAAGAGCGGCTCGCAGTCTCGCAGTCCTTCGCAGAGTCGGTGCTGTGGGGTTTCAAGGTCGAGTCCGAGTCGGCGACATCGGTAACCGTCGATGCAACAGATTTCTTTCTGCGCGATGCGCACGGCGTGGCCGAGACGCTCCAGACCCTCAAGCAGGGCGGCTATCACCTCGACAAGGATCGCAGCGCCATCGCCTTTGAGCTGGCCAAGGATTTTCCGCAGAACACGGAAGTCGAGGCCGTGCTCACCTTCACCGCCGAGGGGCCGCTCCCCGGCAAGCTGGTCGCGACGGTCACGCCCGATCCGCACGCCGTCACCGTGCATGAGCATACCTCGCTCATCGCGCTCCCCGAGGATGGCTACCAGCCGCGTCGCTTTGATCCGCGTGCGGGCTACTTCGACCTGAGCTATCGCGACTACTCCGCCCCCCTCGGTACCCCCATCGACGTCCACCTGATCACGCGTCACCGCCTGGAGAAGAAAGACCCCGCGGCCGCAATCAGCGAGCCCGTGCACCCGATCGTCTACTACGTTGATCGCGGCGCACCCGAGCCCATTCGGTCCGCACTCATTGAGGGCGCCAACTGGTGGTCCCAGGCCTTTGAGGCGGCCGGCTTCCGCAATGCCTTTCATGTGGAGGCGCTGCCTGAGGGCGCAGACCCAATGGACGTCCGCTACAACATGATCCAGTGGGTCCATCGCTCGACGCGGGGCTGGTCCTATGGCGACAGTGTCATCGACCCGCGCACCGGCGAGATCCTCAAGGGCCAGGTCACGCTCGGGTCACTCCGCGCGCGGCAGGACTACCTCATCGCCGAAGCCTTGCTCGCACCCTACCCCGCCGGCGCCAAGATCCCGTCGCCCGAGATCGAGCAGATGGTGCTCGCACGCCTGCGCCAGCTGGCCGCGCATGAGGTAGGCCACACGCTCGGCCTGGCGCATAACTTCGCCGCCAGCTCCGTCGCACCCGGCACTTCCGTCATGGACTATCCGCACCCTCTCATCACGCTCGACGCCCAGGGCCGGCCCGACCTCACGCACGCCTATAGCAACGGCATTGGCGAATGGGACAAGGTAGCCATCACCTACGGCTATGCGCAGCCTGCGCCAGACCAGCAGGAGCGAGCGATGCTGGACGCCGGCCTGCGCGCCGCCACCGATCGCGGTCTCCTCTTTGTCACTGATGAAGACGCGCGCCCCCTGGGCAGCGCCCACCCGCGCGCCCACCTGTGGGACAACGGCACCAACGCCGCCGACGAGCTGACGCGCCTGCTGGCCGTGCGCGCAGCCGCGCTTCACCGGTTCGGAGAAGAGGCGATCCAGCCCGATGCCCCGCTCGCCACCCTTGCCGACACACTGGTG
>DASWUY010000046.1:0-4369 GCA_036401435.1 Acidobacteriaceae bacterium
CTGCCAGGGAGGCTGGGTCAGCTATGAGCATACTATGGTCCTGACTCGCGGGGCCATGGGCGTGATGCGCCGGCTTGGCTCACTGCCTGGGCCCCAGAGCGCGGTGCCAGCTACGCTCCGGGGCGTGCTGCGCCCCCACGCGACTGCCTACGGGCCGGGACGTGCTTCGAGCTCTGCCATGACAGACTGCACCAGCTCCTTGGCGCCTTCGATCCCGGCCAGCACCGCCTGGAGGTCGAGGGCCGGGCGGGCGGGGTTGCGGCTGGAGACGCAGTAGACCCCGTGCTGGCCGACCAGGATGAGCGCGTCCGTCAGCACATCAAGCGACACGGCCAGCCGTCCCCGGGCCAGGCCCATCATGAACTCGTACTTCTCGAGCTCTTCCCGCCGCTCCTCAAAGACCGAGCGTGCCACGCCTACCACTCCCTCGCAGGCGAGTCGTCGGGGGTGAGCGAGGTCGCGGCTGCGGGGGCCTTCCATCGCAGCACCGGCCGGCGGGCTGCTCCGGTCTCGTCGAGCCGCGAGACACGGGTGGAGTGCGGCGCGTCGAGGATGAGCTGCGGGTTCTCTTCTGCCTCCCGCGCGATCTGCCGCATGGCGTCGATAAAGAGGTCGAGCTCCTCGCGCGATTCGCTCTCCGTGGGCTCGATCATCAACGCGCCGGGCACGATCAGCGGAAACGAGGTGGTGTAGGGGTGAAAGCCGTAGTCGATGAGCCGCTTGGCGATGTCGCCGGTCTTGATCCCATGCTTGACTTGCCGGCGATCGGAAAAGACGACCTCGTGCATGGAGGGGGTCTTGTAGGGCAGCTCGTAGACATCATCGAGCTTGGCCCGGATGTAGTTGGCGTTGAGGACGGCGTCTTCGGTGGTCTGGCGCAGCCCATCGGGGCCATTGGCCAGGATGTAGGCGAGCGCGCGCACAAACATGCCGAAGTTGCCGTAGAACATGCGGACGCGCCCGACCGAGTGCGGGCGGTCGTAGTCCAGGCGCAGCACGCCCTCACTGTCCTCGCAGACAACGGGGCGCGGGAGGTATGGCTCGAGGATCTGCTTGCAGGCCACCGGCCCGGAGCCGGGGCCGCCGCCACCGTGGGGCGTGGAGAAGGTCTTGTGCAGGTTCAGGTGCATGACGTCGACGCCGAAGTCGCCGGGCCGGGTCTTGCCGACCAGCGCGTTCATGTTCGCGCCGTCCATGTAGAGCAGCGCGCCCCTGGCATGGAGCACCTCCGCAATGCGCGCGATCTCGTTCTCAAAGACGCCGATGGTGGAAGGGTTGGTCAGCATGAGCGCGGCTGTCTCTTCATCGACCAGCTTGCGGAGGGCTTCGACGTCGACGCCGCCATCGGCATTCGACTTGAGGTTGACCACCTCGTAGCCGCAGACGGCGGCGGTTGCGGGGTTGGTGCCGTGTGCCGAGTCAGGGATGATGACCTTACTGCGGGGATTGCCCTGGGCCTGGTGGTAGGCGCGCGCGAGCAGGATGCCGGTGAACTCGCCATGCGCGCCGGCTGCAGGCTGCAGCGTGATCGCGTCCATGCCGGTGATCTCGAGCAGGCAGTGCTCGAGCTGCTTGAGGATGCGGAGCGAGCCCTGGGAGAGCGACTCGGGCTGGTAGGGATGCGCCTCTGCGATCCCTTCGATGCGGGAGACCACCTCGTTGACCCGCGGGTTGTACTTCATGGTGCACGAACCGAGGGGATACATGCCGAGGTCGATGGCATAGTTCCAGGTCGAGAGCCGGGTGAAGTGGCGGATGATCTCGATCTCGCTCAGCTCCGGCAGCAGGCCCGGCTGGGGGCGCGCGGCCTCTCCGAGGAGCGCGCGTGCATCGACTGCAGGGACGTCGAGCGGGGGCATCTTGTAGGCGCGCTTGCCTGGTGACGACTTCTCGAAACTAAGGCCTTCATTCTGCGTCTGGTGCGGACGGACCTTGCGCGTGGTGCCGACAAAAGGAGGTGCCGCTTGATCCTCCAGTGAATCACCTGCCAGTTCCGTGATCGACTTCGTCATGCATTGTCCTCGTGTGTCTACCGCTCTGCTGCCCGTCGTCTACCGTGCGACCGCAGCTGCCGGGGCCGCTGCCAGCACGGCTGCCGCCGCATCTACCTGGGTCCGCGTCGTCATCTCGGTAGCGCACCAGAGGGAGGCATGGCCGAGCTCCGGATACCAGGGTCGGAGGTCGAGGCCGCCGATGATCTTCGCTTCAAGCAGGCGCGCGTTCCACTCCTCGGCGGGCTCGTCGGTGCGCAGCACAAACTCGTGAAAGCGCGGTGTGCCGGCAAAGAGCACCTCTCCATGCGCAGCGAGGGTGGCCGCCGCGTACTGCGCCTTGGCGAGGTTGTGCTCGGCGAGCTCGCGCATGCCTTGCTTGCCGTAGACGGTGAGGAAGATGGTCGCCATGAGCGCTACGAGGGCCTGGTTGGTGCAGATGTTGGAGGTGGCCTTCTCACGGCGGATATGCTGCTCGCGCGTGGACAGGGTGAGCACGAAGCCGCGCTCGCCCTTCCTGTCCCTGGTCTCGCCGACCAGCCGGCCGGGCATTTGGCGGAGATACTTTTCTTTGGCTGCCAGCACGCCGCAGTAGGGCCCGCCGTAGCTGAGGGCCACACCGAAGGACTGGGCCTCGAGGGAGACAATATCCGCCTCAACCGGCGGCCGTAGCACGCCCAGCGAGACGCCCTCGGCGATGGAGACGACGAGGAGCGCACCCCGGGCGTGCACGATCTCGGCGGTGGCGGGGATATCCTCAACCACGCCAAAGAAGTTGGGGGACTGGACGAGTACGCACGCGGTCTGGTCTGTGACTGCGACCTCGAGGGCGCGCAGGTCGAGCCGGCCGGGCTGGGCTGAGCCCGAAGTGGACCCGGGGGCGTGGTAGCCGACCTCGGCCTGGGTTGTGCCCTGGTGCTGCGCATAGGTAGCAATGACTTCGCGATACTCCGGGTGCACGGTTCGCGCCACCAGCACCTGGTCGCGCCCGGTAACCCGGATGGCCATCATGGTCGCTTCTGCGGCGCCGGTTGACCCGTCGTACATGGACGCGTTTGCGATCTCCATGCCGGTCAGCTCGCAGATCATGGTCTGAAACTCGAAGATGGCCTGGAGCGTTCCCTGGGTGATCTCGGCCTGGTAGGGCGTGTAGGAGGTCAGGAACTCGCCCCGCTGCACCAGGGAGTCGATGATGACGGGACGGTAGTGCCGGTAGGCGCCAGCGCCGAGGAAGCTCGCGTAGCCTACGGCATTTTGGGATGCTGCGTGCTTGAAGTATTCGACGATCTCGGACTCGGCCATCTGCCGCGGCACATCGAGGTCGCGCGTGAGGCGGAAGCGCTCGGGGATGGTCGAGAAGAGGGCGTCGATGGAGGCGACGCCAATCTCGGACAGCATGGCGGCGCGCTCGGCGTCCGACTTGGGTAGGTACCGCATCAGTGTCCTGCCTGCTCCGCGACAAAGGCTGCGTACTCGGACGCGGTCAGCAGGGCGTCTACCTCGGCGGGATCGGCGAGGGTGACCCGCATGATCCACGCACCATGCGCGTCGGTGTTGATCTTCTCGGGAGCGGCTACCAGCTCTTCGTTGACGGCTGCAATCTCTCCGGTAACCGGCGAGTACAGATCAGAGACGGCCTTGACTGACTCGACCGAGCCGAAGACCTTGCTTTTTTCTACCTTGGCGCCGATGGCCGGCACCTCGACGAAGACGATGTCGCCGAGCGTCTCCTGCGCATGATCGGTGATGCCGACGGTGCCGACGCCGTCTTCGACCGCGACCCACTCGTGCTCGCGCGTGTAACGGTATGTCTCCGGATACGTCATAGACCCGCTCCCAGATCCAGCTTCGGGCCGGGCTTCGGCCGCTTGTAGAAGGGCGTCGCCACCACCTGCGCCCGCACCATGGTCGAACGCACCTGCACCAGCACCTCTGCCGGTGAGGCGCCCTGCTCGGCGGCGTATCGCGCGGGCAGGTAGGCGAGCGCGATGTTCTTCTTCAGGAAGGGGGCGGGGGAGCCGCTTGTGACCTCGCCGATCTGCTTGCCATCGGGGTCGAAGACCAGGTAGCCATCGCGGGCGATCCCGCGGTCTACCATTTCGAGACCGACGAGGCGACGCTCCGGTCCGCCTGCCTCCTGCACCTTGCGCAGTGCTGCCGCCCCCTGGAACTCAACGCCCTTGTCGAGCTTGCAGTATCGCCCCAGGTTGGCTTCAAAAACGTTGATGGTGTCCGAGATCTCGTGGCCGTAGAGCGCCATGGCTGCCTCGAGACGCAGGGTGTTGCGCGCGCCGAGGCCGCAGGGGAGGATCCCGAACTCCGAACCGGCCTCGAGCACTTCGTTCCAGACGCGGGTGCTGCTGGCCTCGTCCGACGGC
>DASWUY010000047.1:0-2944 GCA_036401435.1 Acidobacteriaceae bacterium
CCGGCGTGGCCACGGTCACGCTGTCGCGCCCAATCCGCTCCACCCGCGAGTCAAAGTACGCCGTGATCTCTCCGTTCTTCACCCGGTTGTCAAAGTCCGGCAGGATCCAGTACTTCACATGCCGGTGCATCCCCGGTCCCCGGTGCACCAGCGTCACCCGCGCCCCGTGCCGCCACAGGTCCAGCGCCGCAATCGCAGCCGAGTTCTTCCCCCCGATCACCATCACGTCCAGCCCGAAGTAGGGGTGCGGGTCGTCATAGTAATGCATCACCTTGTCCAGCTCTTCGCCCGGAATGTCCAGGTAGTTCGGCAGGTCGTAGTAACCCGTCGCGACCACGATCTTTGCCGCCCCGATCACCCGTACCCTGCCGAAGCGGTCCGTCGTATGCACCCGGAACGCCCCGTCCCGCCCGCCTACCGAGTCCACCTGCAGGTACTGGTGAATCGTCAGCGCATACCGCTCCGCTACCTTGCGGTAGTACTCCAGCGCCTCGTTGCGGTTCGGCTTCTGGTTCTGGCTGGGAAAGGGAATGTCGCCGATCTCCAGCAACTCCGGCGTCGTAAAGAACGTCATGTGCGACGGATAGTGGTAGATCGAGTTGCACAGGCAGCCCTTGTCCACGATCACCGCGCGAAGCCCTCGCCGCTCTGCCTCGATCGCGCACGCCAGCCCTGTCGGCCCCGCGCCAATCACCAGCACATCCACATCCGTCTCCTGAGCTTCAGGAGAGGGCACCGCCTCGCTGCTCATCGTTCTAGCTTAGCCGAAGGACCCGGCCCGGCCCGCAGACGAATGCGGTATCCTCAGCCAGCAGCCGCAGTCCAGCCGCAGTCCAGCCGCCACGCCCCGGTCAGCGATCCCCAGGGCCTAACCCGCGGCCGCTCGGCCATCTTCACCATCGAACGCCGCACTTTGGCGGAAGGATCGCGTGCAGCCCAGCCCGCCCCGTAACACGCACAGCAGCGGTCACGTCCCCGCGCTTGACGGGGTCCGCGGCCTCGCCGTCCTGATCATCTTTCTGGTCCACTACGGAGGCGGCGCCCAGTCCTCCCGGCCCCTGGTCCGTCTGGCCGGCTCGGCGCTGCAACTCGGCTGGTCCGGCGTCACCCTCTTCTTCGTCCTCTCCGGCTTCCTCATCACCGGCATCCTCTGGGGCAGCCGCGGACGCCCCCACTGGTGGCGCACCTTTGCCATTCGCCGCGCCCTGCGTATCTTCCCCCTCTACTACCTCACGCTCCTCGTCATCACCCTCGTCGCGCTCTGGCGCCACACGCTCGGCGCCGGCCTGCACACGCTCTTCATCTACTCCATCTACGCGCAGAACTACAACTTCGACGGCCACATGCCCCACGTCGTCCCCATGGAGGTGTGGCACTTCTGGTCCCTCGCCGTCGAGGAACAGTTTTACCTGGTCTGGCCCTTCCTCCTGCTCGCCATGCCCTCTGTCCGCCAGGCCCGTAGGCTCTGTGTCGCCCTCTTCCTCGCGTCCTTCCTCTTCCGCATCGCCATCGTCGCGACCGGCCACTTCGTCGCCCTCTCGCAGTCCACGCCCGCCCACGCCGGCGAGCTGGCCCTCGGCGCCTGGCTCGCCCTCACCCTCATCGACCGCCCCCAGTGGCTCTCCCGCGCCCGCCGCTTCGCGCGCACCGTCTTCCTCGCCGCCCTCGCCGCGGCCGTGGCCTGCGGCGGCCGCGCCCACAACTTCAAGCTCGAACAGCCCCCCATGTACCTCGGCGGCATCCTCGCCCTCTCTGTCGCTTCAGGCGCGCTCATTCTCCTCGCACTCGCCGGCGGCCGCACCGCGCGGCTGCTCAGCCTCGCCCCCCTGCGCCGCCTCGGCACCATCAGCTACGGCATTTACGTCTACCACATCTTCCTCATGTTCCTCTTCAAACGCATCACCTGGAAGCTGGTCCCGCACGGCTCCCACAACACCTACTATGGCGTCCGCCTGCTGGTCGCCGCCGCCCTCACCCTGCTGGTCGCCGAGCTCTCCTTCCGCTTCTTTGAGCAACCCCTGCTCCGCCTCAAGGACCGCCTGGCCCCCTCCCCCACCCCACCCGAGCTCGCCTCCGCCTCCCGCACCTGAGCGCCAGCGCCACGCTATCGCCGCTCCCCCATCTGCAGCAGGATCCCCAGCAACTCCTTCACTGCCTCCACACCGGACGCTTCCAGCCGCCCCGCAGGCTCGGCCCGCCGCTCCCGCCAGTCAATGCTCTTCACGTGATCCACAAGCACCGCTCCCCGCACCGCGTTCTTGGCCGTGCTCCCCGGCACTTGCACTTCAAACGGGTATCCCTTAGGCCTGCTCGTCACCGGGCAGCCCACCAGCAGACCCGTCCGGCGGTTGTACAAGGCCGGCGAGAGAACCAGCGCCGGTCGCCGCCCCGCCTGCTCCCGCCCCGCCTGTGGATCGAAGTCGACCCAGATCAGGTCGCCAGCTCCCGGCACATACCCCTTCCTCACCAGACCTCCTTGCCGACAGGTCGGCTCTTCAGCGTCTCGCCATGCAGGTTTTCGGGCGTAATCCGGGCCACCAACTTCTCCAGAGTTTGCCGGGCGGGCCTGGCCCTCACCACGATGCTTCCCTCCTCCGGTACCTCCAGTTCCACCACGTCCCCCGCCACCAGTCTCGCCGCCTGCAGCGCCGCCTTCGGCAGCCGCACCGCCACGCTGTTTCCCCACTTCCTCAACTGCGCCTGCATCCCGCCTCCTTGCGCTCTCCTTACGTAGATACGAGGTAGACACGAACGAGTCAACCCACTCCGCCACCTCATCCCGATCGCCATGCCCTGCCCGGCACGCCGAGCCGGCACCCCCCACAGGTATCCTGAGAACAGTCCCCGTGTCACGATCAAAGGAGCACCAAGCCCCATGCCCGAGGCTCTTCGCCAGGAAAAAGATTCGCTTGGCCTCGTTCCGGTCCCCGCCCAGGCCTACTAC
>DASWUY010000048.1:0-3510 GCA_036401435.1 Acidobacteriaceae bacterium
ACGCACAATGTGGGGACCTTTTCGCCGGGGTCGCGGCGCCTGGTGTTTGCGCTGCCGGATGGTCACCGCTTTGGTGTCTTTATCTGTTACGAATCGGTTTTTGCCTCCGAGATTCGGCACTTCGCAGCCAATGGCGCCGAGGTGCTCGTGAACATCTCGGACGACGGCTGGTACGGCGACACCAGCGCGCCCTGGCAGCACCTGAACATGGCGCGCATGCGGGCGATCGAGAACCGCCGGTGGATCCTGCGCGACACCAACTCGGGCGTGACTGCCTCGATTGACCCGGAGGGCCGCGTGGTGGAGTCGGTAGCGCGGCACCAGCTCACGTCGCTGACAGCGGACTACGGATACCGCACCGACCAGACCTTTTACACGCGCTTTGGCGATGTGTTTGCGGCGCTGTGTGGGATAATCGGGGCAGCGTTGATCGCCTGGGCGATCCGCGAAATCCGCTTGAAAAGACAGGTTGAAACCAGTGCTGAGCGATCTTGAGTTCGCCTACACGCCGGTGCGCGATAAAGTCAGCGACCTGCGGGAGTATCTTTGACGCCGACGGCCTGCGCCGGCAGCTAGCCGGGATCGAGAGCAAACTTTCGGACTCGAACCTGTGGTCGAACCCCGCGCTTTCGCAGCCGTTGATGCGCGACCGCAAGCGCCTGGAAGCGCTGCTGGCGGACGCGAACGAGCTCGAGAGCCGGCAGGGGGACATTGAGGCCTACTTCGACCTGGCGCGGGAGGGGGAGGCGGTGGAGCCGGAGCTGGAGGAGTCCATTACCTCGCTCTCGAGCTTCAGCGAGAAGCTGGAAGCACGCACCCTGCTGTCTGGGGAGACGGACCCGCTCAACGCGATTGTGACCGTGCACCCGGGGGCGGGCGGCACGGAGTCGCAGGATTGGGCCGAGATGCTGATGCGGATGTACCTGCGCTGGGCTGAGCGCGAGGGCTTCAAGACGGAGATGAACGACTACCAGGACGGCGAGGAAGCCGGCATCAAGTCCGCTACCTTCACGATCACGGGGGAGTATGCGTTCGGCCTGCTCTCGGGCGAGACGGGGGTGCATCGCCTGGTGCGCATCTCGCCCTTTGACCAGGCGAAGCGCCGCCACACCTCGTTCGCGAGCGTGTTTGTATCGCCGGAGATCGACGACTCGATCACCATCGACATCAAGCCGGACGACTTGCGCACGGATACCTATCGGTCGGGTGGCAAGGGTGGCCAGCACGTCAACACGACAGATTCGGCGGTACGCATCACTCACCTGCCCACCAACATCGTGGTGCAGTGCCAGAACGAGCGCTCCCAACACAAGAACAAAGAGAAGGCGATGAAGATGCTCCGGTCCAAGCTGTACGAGTATGAGCTGGACAAGAAGAAGGCGATCTCGCGGGAGCTTGAGGATGCAAAGCTGGATATCAAGTTCGGTTCGCAGATCCGCTCCTACGTGCTTCAGCCGTATCGCATTGCGAAGGACCACCGCACCAAGGTTGAGGCGGGCGATGTAGACCGCGTTCTGGACGGGGGGCTGGAGCCGTTTCTGTTTGGTTACCTGCGCATGCGGCGCAACGGTGGAGCCGTCGTGGTCGCCGATGCATCGGATGACTTGGAGCTATAGGCAGATGACGCGGGAGTGGCGACCATGAATGAACCGGCTACGATCCAATCGATCCTCAAGAATGCAAGGACCATCGCCGTTGTCGGGCTGAGCGAGGATCGAACCCGGCCCAGCCATGGCGTAGCCCAGTACATGCAGCAGCATGGCTACCGGATCATCCCGGTCAACCCGCACATCGGCATGACGCTGAACGAGCGTGCCTACACCACGCTTGACCAGGCCTGCTCGGCGCTCAAGGGGTCGGGCGTCACGATCGACCTGGTCAACGTCTTTCGCGCGCCGTCCTTCGTTCCCGAGATCGTCAAGGACGTGATGCGTCTGAAGATCTCGGCGCTCTGGCTGCAGGAGGGCGTGTGCCATGAAGAGGCGGTCTCCTGGGCCGAAGCAGACGGCGTCCAGGTGGTGATGGACCGGTGCATCCTCAAGGAA
The DNA here is from genome assembly GCA_036401435.1 of Acidobacteriaceae bacterium. Taxonomy (GTDB): domain Bacteria; phylum Acidobacteriota; class Terriglobia; order Terriglobales; family Acidobacteriaceae; genus EB88. The sequence goes on from DASWUY010000048.1 coordinate 2,046, forward strand.
CATGCGGCGATCCTGGCCTGACCAGAGTGCAGATCAGTCGTGCTGCTGAGAGACCAGCCACTGCCAAAAGGCAGTCTGCGAGTAGGTCACGTCCCACACGTCGTGCGCGGCTCCTTTGATCTCGATGTACTGCATCTTGCCGCCGAGCGCGTGAATGTCGGCATACATGACCTCATCAAAGGTAGGCGGGATGTTCAGATCGGCGCCGCCATGGACGGCGAGGATGGGGACATTGACCAGGTTTGGGGCGTCCATCGGGTTGCCGGCCCCGGCTATCGGCGCAGCCACGCCAAAGAGGGTCGGGTAGCGGTTGATCATGTCCCAGGCGCCGATGCCGCCCATTGAGAGCCCGGTCACGCTGACGCGCGTGCTATCGATGGGCAGGGCAGAGACCAGGCTCTCGGTTAGCCCCACGGTCAGCGTCTCGGTCGGGGTCGCGGTTGAGCTGAAGGGATTGCCCCAGATATCGGTGGTAGGACACTGGGGAGCCAGCATAATCATGGGCACCTTCGACCGGAGGTCGTAGTCCCCGGCGAGCACGTTCAACACGTCCCGCAATTGGCTGGTGTTATCCGTGCCTGCGTCGCCGTCCCCGTGCAGAAAGAGCACCAGCGGATAGACGTAATGGGTGGGGTCGTATCCGTCAGGAAATAGGATGCGGTAGGGCAGACCGTGGAAGTAGCCGGCCTGCCACTGGCCCACCGTAGGAGTGAGGGGCACGACGGGAGGGGTTCGGGTGGGGGGCGTTGAGGGCGGCGTGTAGAACTGCGGCAGGAGGAGCGTGAATCGCTGCGGGTTGGAGCCGGCGCAGGGCGCCGTCGAAAAGCCGCCTGCCACGCCATTTACAGGCGCGGCCGAGGTCAAGCACGCCTGGCTCTGCTGGTTGGTCACAGCATAGGTGCCATCTGCATTCTCGGTGGCGAGCCACCTCTGCGATGCAGTGGGCACACAGTAGTTCTGCACCAGCAGGCCGCTGTCATTCAGATCGAGGCAGAGGCTGAGCGCTACGGGTGAGTGAAAGACATAGGTGCCATCGCTCTGCGGCAGGAAGGAGAAGTACTGCTGCGCAAAACTGGCGCACGGAGACTGCGGCAGCAGCAGCCCTGGAGTAGCGGCGGCCCCGGGCACGGTGACGCACAGGCCGCTACTGACTGCCAAGATGCCTGCCTGGAAGCTGGGCAGCGTCGGCGTGGCGCTGGCGCGGGCCGAGGCGGAGCCTGCCGCGAATACCGCGCAGAGCAGGAGTTTGAAAGAGGTGGAGAGGAACTGCGGGTGGGTCACGGGTTCACCTATTCACGGGAGGAGTGTACTAACTACCTAGTCGCCAGGGAATAGATGCCCTAAATGCGTACTTTTGACCCTGGAGCAAGCATGGTTGCACAAGTGGGCAGGCATCGTAAAGCAAGAACTTCAAGGGATTGCAGAAGAGGAGCCGGACGGTACCCGAGGGGGTGCGGGAGCCGGC
>DASWUY010000049.1:0-3611 GCA_036401435.1 Acidobacteriaceae bacterium
CGAGTACAGCGAGAACAGCCGCACGGGGCCGTTTGTGCCGCAGCGGGGCGCGTATACGCGGTATGGGGATGTGACGCCCCTGCTCTCAGCAGTGGATGACCGCTTTGTGGTCTTTGGCACGGGGGAGGATATGGACCTCGAGTTCTCCGCTGCCGCGCTGCCGCCGCTGCCCGGTGGATGGAGCCGGGATTACTTTTTCTACGCGAACGGGTTTGTGAAGGACATGGACTTTTACGAAGCGCAGCCTTTCACGGTGGATACACTTCCCTTCCATGCGATGTCGAGCTATCCGTACACGGCTGGGGAGCACTACCCGGACGATCAAGCGCATACGGCCTACCAGCTGGAATGGAACACGCGGTTTGAGTCAGGAGCGACGCCGCGGCCCTACCAGTTCCACTACAGGGAGCAGGTGCAGCAGCCGGATGTGCCGGGCGGGGGCGCGCCCTGAAGACGCCGCCGGACCGGGCGGCCGAGCTGGCAGGCGAGTTGCGGGGGACGGAGCTCATCCTGAGCCCGGCGACGTGGCAGGTGAGGCTGCTGCGGAGCGGGGAGATCTCTGCCGGGGAGCTGGCCGAGGCCTACCTGGCCCAGATAGAACGGCTGAACCCGCGGCTGAACGCGATTACGGATTGTGACCCGGAGAGCGTTCGAGCGCAGGCGCGGGTGCTGGACCGGGTGCCGGAGGGGGAGAGAGGGCCGCTGCACGGGCTGCCGGTGACGATCAAGTCGTCGATCTCGGTGGCCGGGTCGCTGTGCGAGGTGGGCAGCCTGCTCCACGCGCAGTTTCGTCCGCAGGAGGACGCGGTGCTGGTGGGGCGGCTGCGGCGGGCGGGGGCGCTGCTGCTGGGGACGACGAACTGCCCGGAGTTCCTGATGAACTATCACTCGGAGAACCGGATCCATGGGAGGACGAACAACCCTTGGGACTTGGCGCGGACGCCGGGCGGGTCGTCGGGAGGCGAGGCGGCGGCGATTGCAGCGGGGCTGTCGGGGGCGGGGCTGGGGTCGGACTCGGGCGGGTCGGTGCGGGTGCCGGCGCACTACAGCGGGATATGCGCGTTGAAGCCGACGCCAGGACGGTTGCCGGAGCAGGGGCATTTGCCGCCGTGCGCGGGGCCGTTTGCGAGCCTGGGGGCGATTGGCCCGATGGCGCGCAGCGTGGGCGACGTGGAGCTGCTGTTTCGCACGCTGGCGGGGGCGAGCGCGGTGGACCCGGCGGGGGCGCCGGTGGCTCTGTCGCAGCCCGGCGAGGCGGAGTTGCGCGCGCAGCGGATCGGGCTGCTGGACGACGATGCGGCGATGACGCCCGAGACCCGCGAGGCGCTGCTGGCAGCGGCTGAGGCGCTGCGGGCGCGGGGGTACGCGGTGCAGCCGGTTCGGTCGCGGGCCCTGGATGATCTGCTGGAGCAGGCGCGGCGGCTGTGGTGGATTCTCTTTGTGCGTGCCGGGGCGATGCTCTTTCGGCCGGCGACGGTGGGGCGGGAGCAGGAGCTGAGCGCGGGGTTTCTGGAGTTTCTGGAGATAGCTGAGGCCGAGCCGCCGCTGACCGGCGAAGAGCTGCTGGGGGCGTGGGTGGAGGCGGATGGGGTGCGGCAGCGGCTGCTGGGCGCGATGCAGGAGTGCCCGGTACTGCTGACCCCGGTGTGCTCGGTCCCGGCGTTTCGACACGGGGAGCGCGGGTGGCAGGTTGGCTCAGAGAGGGTGGAGTACCTGGAGGCGATGCGGTATACGCAGTGGTTTAATTTGCTGGGGGCGCCGGCGACGGTGGTGCCGGTGGGGCGCTCGCCGGAGGGGCTGCCGATTGGGGTGCAGGTGGCGGGGCGGCCGTGGCAGGACGAGGTGGTGCTGGGGATTGCAGGGGATCTGGAGCGGGACTTCGGATACAGGCCGCCGCCGCTCGCGACCTGAGGGCGTGTGCGGCGGTCGCATAGCCTGAGCGATTCAGGTTATGGTAGGAAACTATGGAAACGGGACCGGGTTCCGGTAAGTGCTTCATTGAGGCAGGGAGAACGACATGAGCAAGCGGATGGACAGGTATGTACCCATTGCGGCGCTGGCCGTAATGTTCGGCATAGCGGGCTGCCACAAGGACGCGGCCAGCACCCAGCAGCCGGACTCCGGCGACCCGGCGGCGGCGAACGTGGCGACGACGGACGGCACGACGCAGGACAACCCGGCGCAGCAACCGGCGCCGGCCCAGGGGTATACGCAGCCTGCGCCGGGATATGCGCCGGCGGCTCCGGCGCGGCGGCGCCGGTCGGCGGAGGGATCTTCGGTGCCGGAGGGGAGCGACAACGGCCAGCAGGGGTACAACAACCAGCAGTATTCGAATCAGAATCCGAATCAATATTCGAACCAGAACCCAAATCAATATTCGAACCAGTATCCGAACCAGAATGCGAACCAGTATGGGAGCCAGGGCGGCGCAGAGTATGCGAACAACGGCTACGTGGACGAGTCGACGCAGTACGCGCCCGAGTACCAGCCGGTGTATGCGACCGAGCCGCCGCCGCCGATCCCGGTGTATGAGCAGCCGCCCTGCCCCGGAGACAATTACATCTGGACGCCGGGCACGTGGAACTACGCGCAGAGTGGCGGGTACTACTGGGTGCCGGGCACCTGGGTGCAGGCGCCCTATACGGGGGCGCTGTGGACGCCGCCGTACTGGGGCTACGGCGGGGACCGGTATGCGTACCACCACGGGTACTGGGGCTCGCATATCGGCTTCTATGGGGGGATTGCGCTGGGCTTCGGGTACTTTGGCCACGGCTACGAGGGTGGGTACTGGAACCAGAACCGCTTCTTCTATAACCGCGCGGTGACGCACGTGGACGAGCGCAATGTGACCAACGTCTACGTGCACAACGTGACCGTGAACAACACGGTGATCAACAATTACACGACGAACAACTACACGAATAACAACATCAACCGGGTGAGCTACAACGGTGGGCGAGGCGGGGTGCAGGCGCAGCCGCTGCCGTATGAAGTAGCCGCGGCGCGGGAGCAGCACATTGCGCCGCTACCGCAGCAGATACAGCACGTGCAGCAGGCGAGTCAGAACCGGGCGCAGTTTGCGAGTGCGAACGGCGGCCGGCCGCAGATGCTGGCGGCAGTGCAGCCGATCCGGGTGCCGACGCGACCGAGCCCGGCGGGGCTGACTACCCTGCAGGGACGGCCGGCGGTGCCTCCGCAGGAGTACCATCCTGCGCCACAGGCGGCGCAGATGCAGCGGCCGGGGGCGCCGCAGCAGGGGTTTGCGGGCAACCACGGTGCTGCTCCGGGAGCTGCTCCAGGAGTGAACCCGGCACAGCAGCAGGCTCAGCAGCAGCTGCAGCGGCAGAATGAAGCCCGGCAGGCACAGCAGACGCAGCAGGCGCAACAGCTACAGCGGCAGAATGAAGCCAAGCAGGCGCAGCAGAACCAGCAGGCCCAGCAGCTCCAGCGGCAGAACGAAGCCAAGCAGGCGCAGCAGACGCAGCAGGCCCAGCAGCTGCAGCGACAGAACGAGGCCAGGCAGGCGCAGCAGACGCAGCAGCTGCAGCGACAGAACGAAGCCCGGCAGGCGCAGCAGACGCAGCAAGCCCAGCAGCTGCAGCGGCAGAATG
>DASWUY010000050.1:0-3332 GCA_036401435.1 Acidobacteriaceae bacterium
GCCACTGCTTGGCGTCTTCGCCAAGGTCACCCATGCTCAACAGATAGTTCGTCTGCACGATGATCTCCAGCGCGTTGTTGATGTCATGGACCAGTTCCCGGATCTGACGTATGTGCTCCTGCGGAATTTTCTGTTCGTTCCCCTCAGACATCGCTGGCACCCTCCAACGGGGCAACTTCCAGTCTGCTCCACATTGCGCGTTTGTTGACAGATTACGGTCGGTTTGCCATGCTTGGAAGTGCTGCCGAGCATTACTCCAGATGTGCCGAAGTGGCGGAATTGGCAGACGCGCATGGTTCAGGTCCATGTACTCGCAAGGGTGTGGAGGTTCGAGTCCTCTCTTCGGCACCAGCAAGCTCTTTTGTAACTCCCGCCTGCATCTTTCTTGAACACACGTCTCAGGAGGACCGCCCACGGTCTTCCAGGCCGGGCAGCTCCGCGTAGGCCGCATACAGCCCGCTGAAGACCGCGTCCCACGAGGCCTGCAGCGCCCGCGCCCGTGCCGCCTGGCGCATGGCGTCAAAGCCCGCAGCATCCTGCTCCATGCGCCGCACCATGCGCCCGATGACCGCCGCAAATCCTTCGTCCGCGACAATGTGGCCCGTCACCCCTTCTTCCACCAGCTGCGCCGGGCCTCCATCCGGCGTCACCACCACCGGCACACCGGAAGCCATTGCCTCCAGCACCACGTTGCCAAACGTGTCTGTGTGCGAGGGAAAGACAAAGCAGTCCATGTTCGCGTACGCCTCGGCCAGCGCCGCCCCGCGCAAGACGCCGGCAAAGGTGGCGTCGGGCAGCTGCTGCCGCAGCCAGCCCTCCTCCGATCCGTGGCCCACGATCAGCAACCGCGTGTTCACGATCCCCATGCTCCGCAGCTCGGACTGCATCCGCGGCAGCAGTTGCACGTTCTTCTCCACCGACAGCCGCCCCACGAAGCCCAGGATCGCGGCTCCGTCACCGCCCCGGCTGCGGCGCGCGGGCGAAAACAGCTCCGCGTCCACGCCGCGCGGCATCAGCCGGCAGGGGCGGCTCGTGGCCCGCTCCAGCAGCCGGCACAGCTGCGGGTTGGGCGCAAAGAGCAGCCGGGCAAGCTTGTAGAAGCGCGCCGTGGTCCCGAGAGTGGCCTGCTCGATGGCAAGCGTAGCCGCGGCCCGTCGTGACTCGGGCAGCAGGCGCATCAGCTTCCGCGAGCGGGTCGCCAGGTACTCATGCACGTTCGTGTGCCAGGAGGCGACCAGCGGCACGTGCAGGTGATGTGCGAGCAGGGCGCCGGCCACCCCGAGCTCGCTTGGCCCGGTGACGTGAATCAGGTCTGGCTCAAACGCGCGCAGGGCGCGCAGCATGCGCGGCAGGTGGCGCAGAAAGGCCGGGTCATACCGCAGGTCCTCTTCGAGCGCAAAGGAGAGAAAGCCGCGACGCAGCTCCAGCGCCGCAGTGGCGCCGTCGCCTGGCTGCTGCTCATCCCCCGCCCGCACACAGAGGAAGGGAAGTCCCGAACGCCGCGCATATGCCTCGAAGTGGCGACTGGTGTGCGCCACCCCATTGACCTCGTGGAAGGAGTCGGGAAAGTACGCCACGCGCGGCACGCCACTCTGCACCTTCCGAGTGTAAGCCGAGCCGCCTGCCATCGAGCGCCCTCCCCCGCGGGCGCCAGGCAACGCCCCTTCTACTCGCCCAGCACCAGCCGCAACTCGCCGCCCTCGCCCCAGGCCCGGCGCAGGCTGCGCGACACGGGCCGGGCGCCCAGCAGGCGCACCGAGCCGATCAGGTAGCTCAGGTAAGCCGGTGGACGGCTCGCCGGCCAAAGCGCGCTGATAGGCCGTACCACGCCCTCTGCATCCGGATGGTAGACGCGCTCGTCCCAGCGCTGCGAGCCCTGCGGAAAGTCCGGATAATTGCGTACCACGTCGAGGGTAGACTGCAGCACGCGATGCTTCCACGGCTCGGCGTACTGCGGCATGAACAGCACGTGGCTGCGCCGCTCCTCGCGCACCTCCTGCACAAACTCGGTAAAGCTGCGCGCATTGGTCAGGTTGATGTTGGCATTGGGCTCCATGCCGTGCCGGTCGCCCCCCGAGATCAGCACCTTGTTCCACTCGCGAGCCATCGCCTTCACCGCGCGATTCTCCGTCCAGCTGCGCAGCCCATTCAGCTCCAGCGCATGCAGGTACGCCCCGTTGGCCTGCATGAAGAGCCTCAGCAGTTGCTGGTGCCGGGCGGCGCCTGCCAGGTACAGGTCCCAGTGTGGATGGTTGAAGACGATCAGCACCTGCGGCATCGCGTCGAGCTCCCGCAGGATCTCTGTCAGCCGCTGGTCAGAGGGGTGGGCGGTGAAGTCGGCAAAGGTCTGCATCCACGCGGCGCCCGTCGCACTAGGCAGGTTGTGAATGCCCAGGTGAAAGCTCTGGTCGCCTCCGTAGGGCACCGACCACTCGACGGAAACAGGGATGTGCCTGGCCGAGGGAACGGTGCGCAGCAGCATGGGCGCGCGGATGGTGTCATGGTCGGTGAGTGAGACCAGCGGGGCAAGGCCCAGCTTCTCCACCTGGCGGCTCTCAAGATCGAAGGCCAGCTTCGGCGTTAGCGGCGGGGTCCAGTAGCTGCGCGCATAATCGACCGAAATGCTGTGATTCACGCGCGCCCGGTCTTCACATCGCGTGACCAACCGCTTGATCCACCCTGTCCTCTTGCCCAGGTTGGCCAGGAAGTCCAGGGTCTCTCTCGACTGGTTGGTGTGGCTGTGCAGCGAGACACCCGTCGTGTAGCTCTCTGGCGCTTCCGGGTCCTTCCATAAGTAGGAAACCCGGCTTGATTCCCTTGCTTTCTGGTTCGATCCGCGCATTGGCCTGCCTCCGCATGGTGAGGCGAGTATGCGAGTGCACCATGAACAGGGCATGACGGCCGCGTAACGGCCTTGCGAATCCTCTTGCAAATCTGGCAGTTTGATAACTAAAGTACCAAGCCTGTAACTCGGCGGGGCCGCCCCTCGCGCCCACGGCCCGCAGCAGCTTCACAGCCGGGTGCCGCCCTTCCCGAAAAAAAAGAACAGGGCCAAGTGACAGAAACAGGAAGCTTGCGCATCTCATGCAGTGCATGGCCCGGAGCAGGCGCCGGGTCGGGTATGCCACTCCCCCGTATCACTGCAGTTACGAGTTGATGTTAGGGCAGAGAGCCTGAACCAACTACTTCGTCTTACTCAGGAAAGAGGACAAACATGCACGGATTTATCTGGTGGATTCTGGTCGGTCTGATCGCAGGCTGGCTGACGGGCAAGATCATGAGCGGCGGCGGCTATGGATTTTTCATGGACATCGTCGTAGGCATCATTGGCG
>DASWUY010000051.1:0-1878 GCA_036401435.1 Acidobacteriaceae bacterium
AAATCCTTCGCGACCGCGCCGTCGACAAGGTGCAGCGCCAGCAGCTCCTTATGCCCATGCTCCTCGACCTGCAGCCCCACCAGATGATCCTCTTCGCCGCCATCACCGGCGAGCTCGAACGCAATGGCTTTGAGGTCGAACCCTTCGGCCCCCGCACCATTGCCGTCAAAGCCGCGCCCGTCGGCCTCGAGGGCCGGGAGCTCGAACGCATGCTCCACGAGGTCCTCGAGCAACACCAGCGCGAGACCCAGTCCGAGAACCTCGACTCGGCCCGCTCCCGCATCGCCGCCTCCATCGCCTGCCACGCCGCCATCAAGGTCAACATGCCGCTTGACGCGGAGCGCATGCGCTGGCTCCTCGCCGAGCTGGCCAAGACCAGCCATCCCACCAGCTGCCCCCACGGCCGGCCCATTGCCTTGCGCTATTCTTGGAAGGACATTCAAAAGGCGTTTCACCGGATCTAACGCCCGACCTCCGGGCGGCCCGGCCCAACTCCGCCTGCGCACCGCTTCCTTGGCCTTTGCACCATCGCCGCCGGCTCAACCGCCATCCAAGCATCGCAGGCAGCTCAGGGCACAGGCCCTGCCCCGGCTCACGGCGTGCCACCACAACTCGGCACCGCAGGCGCTCCAACACGCGCACCATCGCCCCAGGATTCCAGGAGAAGGACCAAGTCTTTGACAACCGAACAGCTCAACACAGCGCGCGCCGAGGCATGGCACCAGGCCGGCAACCCGCTTCTCACCGCCGACGACGCCTCCTCCTGGCTCGCTGAGACCGGCATCTGCCTCTTCCTGCCCCGCGGCCAGCAGCTCTCGACCGCAGCGCCCAGCTTTGTTGAGGCAACCCTCGGTACCTCCAACCCCACCCCCGGCCTGCCCGGCATCGAAGAGGCCACGCGCCTGCTCCACCGCCTCGTCGCCACCGGAGGTATCGTCGCCCTGCGTCTCCTGGGTGGCCCCGGCGATCAGCCCGACTTTCTCGCCACCTCTGACACCCTGCCCTTCCTCTTCGCCCTGGTCGGCGACAAGGAGTGGAAGCGCGGCCCCCGCGGCAAGAGCTCGCCACTCGTCATCGAGGTCTGGAAGCTGCTCGACCGCGAAGGTCCCCTAACCGCCGTCGAGGTCAAGGAAAAACTCGGCCGCCAGCTCACCGAGACAGCCGCCGCCCGGGCCCTGGGCGAGCTCTGGCTCAACCTGCGCATTGAGCCCGTCTATCGCGATGGCGAGGCCACTGCCTGGCAGCTGCTCGAACGCAACCGCCAGAAGCAGATGCAGGCCGGCAGCACCATGTCCCAGGCCGTTGCCCTCTCTGCCCTCGTCTCCCTCTACCTCCAGTCCGCCATCGCCGCCAGCAGTGAGGAGATCGAAGTCTTCCTCTCCCCGCTCGCCTCCCGTTCCAAGATTCGCGACGTCCTCAAAGGCCTCACCGCCACCCGCCAGCTTGGCATCCTCAACCTCGGCCCCATCGAGATGTTTCACCTCGAAGGCAGCCTCGCCGAGTTCCCCGAGATCGCTCGTCCCGAAGGCGCTGTCGTAGAAGCCACGGAAGCCACATCAGGCGCGGCAGGCGAGCCTGGCGGCATCGGCGAAGGTCGCCGCCGCTTCGTCGCCAGCCGCCTCGCTGACCCCGCTGCGAGCACTCCGCCCGCCGCCCGCCCGCCGCGCACCGCCGCCCCTCGAGAGGCAGACAAGCGCCCCGGCAAGCCCCAACGCAGCGCGCCCGGCAAGTCCACCGGCGATCGCAAGTCAGGTGGCGCGCGCTACGGCTCCCCGGCCCGGCCGCCCCGAGACCAGGGCGACCGCCGGCCCTTTGCTCCACGGCCGCCAGCGGCGGCCGCGTCACGACCGCCAGCGGCGGGCGCCCCGCGCAAGCCAT
>DASWUY010000052.1:0-3002 GCA_036401435.1 Acidobacteriaceae bacterium
CCGAACTCCTGGGCCGATGGCACCCAGGTCGTCCTCGGCCAGGACGCCATCGACTTCGATCTCACTCTCCAGTCGATCGAGCCATCAACCCAGAACGCAACCCAGATCAAAACTCAGATCGCGACCCTGGTGGTGCGTCACCTGCCACCCGCCCAGCAGAAGATCCAGCTCGCCGCGCCGTGGATGCGCGAGCCCGTAGGCTCGGCCCCCAACAACTGGGTCGAGGTGGAGAAGAACAAAGGCGGGTATGACGCCGAAGTGGGTCTGGAGACCTTTGCCGCCACCATCCGGCTCTCGTTGCCGTCGGGCCGCATCCTCTCCGCAACGCTTGAGAACCCGGTGGACGTGCGTGCCCGCAGCTGCGACGATGCCAGCCTGACCACCTGCGGCCCGCCCCAGACCTATCGCATCGTGCGACACATCACGATCGAAGCCGACGCCGCCTCGTTGCCGTAGAAAGCAACCACGCTGGCACCAGCATGAGCCCTACCCGCGCAGCTCTGCTCAGCTGCGCTTGGGCGCCAGCGCCGGGAAGCGCCCCGCCAGCTTGCCCCACAGCATCTCCCGCACTTCGTCCACCTGGAAGAGCCAGTAGCACAGCACCCCGAGCACCACCGTCGCCACCACCGCAATCACGCCCTGCAGCACGTAGGGCAGCCCCGCAATGTGGTACACCGGCCAGTAGAAGACCGCTGTACACACCGCCAGCACTGCCATCAGCTGCAGCACCGGCCGGTGATTGAGCGTCGCGTGCCCCTTGAAGAGCTTGTCATTCAGGTGCAGCAGGTAGAACAGCTGCCCCACCTCAAAGACCAGCCACGTCAGCAGAAATCCCTGCAGCCGGAAGTGGATCATCATCGGGATCGCGATCAGCGACATGACCGAGTAGGTCACCAGCGTCAGCCATGAAATATCACTTACCTTGTTGCTTGAGAACTGAAACTGGTACTTGTGTTCCTTGATCGACAAAATCGACACCGTAAGCCCCAGCGTCAGGCACACGCCCGGCTCATACAGCTGCCCCTTGTGCAGCCACAGCTGCAGAAGCAGCGGCGTCGCCAGCATGGACCCGAAGGTGACCGGCGGCGTGATCAGCAGCACGATCCGCTCCGACAGGTCATACAGCCGCTGCAGGCGAGGCCAATCCTGCTTCCCGTAAATCAGCGTGATCTCGGCGCTCAGCGAATTCGTCACCAGATAAAGAATGCGCCGGCTCATCGAGTAGATGGTCCGCGTCAGCGAGAAGACGACCACGGCGCCCGGCCCCAGGAAGCGCTGCATCAGGATCACCGGCACCTGGTAGGCCAGCATGCCGGAGGAAGCCAGCAGCATGTACTGCGAGCTGGGCTTCAGGATCCCGCTCAGCGAGCCTTCCTTCCAGTACCGCATGGTCGGCTTCAGGTCCGGTCGCCGCCGTCCCAGGTCGTAGCAGAGGAAGAGCGACAGCGTCATCGTGACCGCCATCTGCCCGCCGGCGATGACCGCAAAGCTGCGATGCATCTCGATCAGCCCCACCATCACCAGCATGCCCACCAGCTGGTTCGCATTGCCGTAGTGTGCCCCTCGGTGCGCCTCGCCAAAGACCATGTAGCTGCCTGCAAAAAAGCCGAACAGCATGCTCGACATCACCTGCATCCCCAGCAGGTAAAGCGTCCAGTGCGCCACCGCGGAGGAGATGGTCAGGTGCAGCAGGCTGTTGATCGGCAAGAGGAAGATCACCAGCAGCAGCACCGCGGCGCCAAAAAAGGCCGTCAGCAGAATGCGCAGCCCGGCCGACTGCGTCTCCCGGCACTCCTGCAACTCTCCACGGTTGTAGTGGATCGTCATCTGCATGTTCGTGTAGGTTTGCAGCCCGTAGTTCAGCGTGCTCAGGTAGCTCACTGCCGCGCTCAGCGCAATCCACTGCCCATACACGCTCACCCCAAAGGTACGGATGAAGGCAGCAGGCAGCAGCAGCTGCGTCACCATCACGACCAGCTGGTTCGCATTCTGTGCGGCAAAGAGCTTGGCGATACGGCGTATGGTCATCCCGGCTTCCAGGTGCTCGCTAGAGTGGCATTGACGATCAGAGCCTGGGCAAGGTGACCAAGGAAAAACAAGGGGGACGCGGGCTACATCTTGTAGCGGCCAAAGTCCTCGTCGTTCAGATTCTCAAGCAGGCTCTTCAGGTCTTCAGGACTCGCCTGGTCTGCCGGGCTAGGAATTACTTTTGCAGTGCGCAGCACATCCTCGCTCACAAAGATCGGGCAGTCCGCTCGCAGAGCCAGCGCCAGCGCATCCGAGGGTCGCGCATCGATGGTGATCGTCTCCCCACCCTGCTGCAGCCAGATCACCGCGAAAAAGGTGTCGTTGCGCAGCTCTGACACCACCACGCGCTGCACCTGCGCGTTCAGCCCCTGGATCATGTTGCGCAGCAGGTCGTGCGTCATCGGGCGCGGGGTAGACGCCTTCTCCACTTCAAGCGCTATCGCGCTCGCCTCGAACAGCCCCACCCAGATAGGCAGCACCGCACTGCCTTCGAGGTCCTTGAGGATCACAATCGGCTGCTGCGTCGAAGGGTCCACCATCAGCCCGCGTATTTTCATCTCGACGTCCATGCTGCCTCCTCCTTGCACTACCCGGCTTGGGAGCCCGCTGCCGACCCCACCTGCTCGCCCACCAGGCTGTTCGGATGGCTGGCGGTCACGCGCGCCCAGGCATAGCTGCCCGGCGCCGGAAGGATGGGTTGCGCGGTGGTAAAGTTCAGCGTCTTGTTCTGGCTCGTCCGGCTCGTTACCTGCGCCCGGGCCGCGTTCTGCCCCTCCACCATCACTTCCAACACCTGGCCCACATGCCTCGCGTAGCTGGCTCTCTGCAGCTCCCGCTGCCGGTCCAGCAGCACCTGCAGCCGCAACGACTTCTCCTCTTCCGGGATCGAGTCAGCTCTCGTGGCTGCGGGTGTATTCGGCCGCGGCGAGTACTTGAAGGCAAAGACGGCATCGTAGCTCACCTCGGCCAGCATG
>DASWUY010000053.1:0-14652 GCA_036401435.1 Acidobacteriaceae bacterium
TCAGCGTCCCTGCGACTCGCCCGAACCTAGGGATACCCGGCGCAGGCCTTCACCGCTTCTGCATTTTGACTCTTCCAGCGCATGGCGGCGCGAATGCGCGTATGCCCGCTCGGATGATCGTAGAAAAGGAACTCTTCGAGCGGTGTAGGGTCAAGCTTGCGGTACTGCCCCAGCTTCAGCATGGACTGCGCAAAGCCGTCCGGCTGCCGGCTGGCGTTGATCCCGTACATGTCGGCCTCGTACTCCTGGGTACGGGTCAGCGTCTTGTCAATCGGGGTAAAAAGCAGGCTGATAACGCTGATGGCGAGCACGGCTGCGGGCAGCAGCGCAACGTCGTCGATGGCGCGCGTGCCCCAGCGTGGCGCCCACCGCCGCTGCATGCTGCCCAGCCAGGCACGCAGTATGGTGAAGAAGAGGAAGACCTGCAACACCGAGCTGACGACGGACTTGGCCACGTGGTTCAGCACGTAGTGGCCCATCTCGTGGCCGGTCACGGCCTCAATCTCGGGCAGGCTGGCCGTGCGCAGCAGGTTGTCATTGAGCGTGATCCGCGTGGTCCCGAACAGGCCACTCACGTTGGCGCTTACCTGCGTCGTCTGCCGCGACGCATCCACTTCAAAAAGCTTGTTCACCTCGATGCCATTCGCATGCGCCATGCGCAGCACCGGCCCGGTCACATCCGCATCCTGGATGGTGGTGTAGGTGTTGAAAAGCGGCGCAAGATACACGGGCGCGATCATCGCCGTGAGGATGATGAAGAGCACTGTAACCGCTGTCCCCCACAGATGCCAGGTGTTCGGCAGGCGGCGCACCAGCGCGTACAGGCAGGCAACAAACAGGCCGCCCAGCAACACCGTGATGAGCAGCCCCACAAGCTGATCGTGCAGCCAGACGCCGTAGCCCGAGTGCGACTGGTTGTAGATATGTTCGCGGTAAAAGCCCTCATACCAGGTCAGCGGCGCGCTCAGCACCGTGGACACCAGCACGAAGGCGGCAAAGTAGATCCAGGTGTGGATCCAGCGAAAGCGCGTAACGCGCTCCGCCCGGTCCCGCAGTCGCGCAGAGAAGCCGCTGAACAGCAGCAGCAGGCTGATGGCCACGGTGAGCAGCGCATCCCATAGCAGCAGCCAGTAGCCACCCTCGAAGTACTTGTTCGAGGAGGCGCGTTTGTCTGCCGGAACCAGATCGAGGTAGGCGCGGGTCGCGGCTTCAGGGTCCAGGTGCCCGCTGCTGTCAAAGCCCGCTGCCGCTGGAATGGCCGCGAGCGCCGGGCGGACAAAGGGCGTTGCCGCATACGCCGGCGTGGCCGGCGCGGCCACGGCCGCGTGCGCGAGGAAGAGAGCTGTCAGAGCGACTAAGAGAGAACGAAAGCCTCTGCGCATGTGCCTGGTCTCCAGCGAAAATCCCAGACCACAATAGCAGTCGCGGGGGGTGGCGGATCCGGCGCGCGTCGCCTCACAGCTTGAAGAGTTCCCGCAGGCGCCGGGTCTGCGCGCGGCTCACCGGGATCTCGGTCTGCTTCTTGTCGTCCATGCGCAGCTGGTAGCTGCTCTTGAACCACGGCACCACTTCCTTGATGTGGTTGATGCTGACCAGGAAAGAGCGGTGCGCCCGCCAGAAGATGGAGGGATCGAGCAGCTCCTGCAGCTCTTCAAGCGTGCGGCACTTCGATTGCCCCTCAAGCGTCGGCGTCACGACCGAGATCACCCCTTCGCCGATCGAGGCAAAGCAGACATCCTTCTGGTCAATGAGCAGCAGGCGGCTCTGGGCCTGCAGGACGATGCGCCCGCTCGGCTGGCGGATGGCCTGCTGCTGCTCGATCAGCCGCAGCAGCGCGCCGATCTGCGCTTCGCTGCCCAGTCGCTCTGCGGCGCCCGGGGGATCGGCAGCCGGCTCCTGCAGGCGATGGCGCACCCGCTCCAGCGCCTGCAGCACGCGGCTGCGGTCAAAGGGTTTCAGCAGGTAGTCGATCGCGTTTACGTCAAAGGCCCGCACCGCGTATTGGTCAAACGCGGTCGCAAAGATGATCTGCGGCAGCTCCTGCCGGTGGTTTGCTTCGAGCAGCTTGCGCAGCACCGCGAAGCCATCCAGGCCCGGCATCTGCACGTCCAGAAACACCACGTCCGGGTGATGGGAGCGGATCAGGTCCACGGCCTCAATGCCGTTCGTGCCCTGGGCCAGCACCTCGACCCCGCCATCGGTGTCGAGCAGGTACTGCAGCTCCTCCCGGGCCAGCCGTTCGTCGTCGATGATGAGCGCGGTGAGTGCGGTGGGGGGCAAGAGCAGGTGCCTCGGTCGTGCGTCAGTGGTGGGTCTGGCGTGCTGCAGAGTACGCGCCGCGCGCAGCTACTCGCGGAAGGCCAGCAGCCGGGCGGGAACGTTATCCCCTGCCCGGTCATGCCCGCAGTGCACGCAGTAGAGGTCCGTCGGTCGCACGCTGCGGTAGCACCGCCCGCAGGAGGCCGTAATCTGGAACGCGCACTGCGGGCAGTAGTGGAAGTCGGACTGCACGCGCGTCCCGCACACGGCGCACAGCGAGATGAGCGGCTGCCGCAGCAGAAAGTAAAGCACCGCGCCGATCCCGCCCGGGAGCACCAGGCAGATCACGATCCACAGACGCGCTCGCATGCCCCGACGCTCCGTGTCGCCGCAGATATAGCCGACCATCAGCATGTAGAGCGCGGCCAGCGCCGACCAGGAGAGCGCGAAGTAGAGGCGCAGCCCGAACGGCGGCGGCTGGTGGTTGCGATGGGACGGCGGCAGCACCACCCAGAAGATGTACTGCATGGCGACAAAGGCGAAGACGCCCGCCGCAACCGACCATCGCGGAATCAGCTGCAGCTCCTCGGAAAAGGAGATCGAGGAACGCTGCGCGTCGCGGGGGCCGGGCATCGAGGAGGACGTGGGTGAGAAAGCCATAGGGTTCCCGCCTGAGAGTAAGTGCTCAGGCATTTCTCTCTTAAGTTGCGGACGGTTGTCACTGCCTGCCTGCAGTTTGCCTTCCGGATAGTCTCTACGTGCGCGGCCGCGCCTCTACCCGGAGGGCCGGGGCTAGCGCCGGGAGTGCCGCAGTTGCCGATCGCCGCCGATCAGGAACAGCACCGCGGCAATGGCCGCGAAGAGCGTTAGAGCAAGCGCGCCGACGATGCCCGGCAGGTCCAGCAGAAACTCGCCCCCGACCAGTTCGTCGACCATGTTCCAGAGAGCAGGGCTTAGCAGCATCAGCAGCCCGATCAAGGTGAGCAGGACGATGGCCAGGCTGCGCCGCCGCACGTGCCGTCCCTGCTCCATGTCGTCCGCCGCACGGTGCACCGCGCGCTGCGTGCGCATGCTCAGGGCGCGGTCACGTCCCGCGTCCAGGCCACTCAGCGCCGAGACCAGCTCCGCGTCCGGCTGTGCCTCCCCTGCCAGGCTCATCGGCCCTCCTGCGCGGTGCGCTCTTCAATCCGGGGCCGCAGCGCTGCCAGCCCCCGGTACAGGCGCGATTTCACAGTAGAGAGCGGGGCGCGGGTGATGGCGGCAATCTCTTCAAGCGCGAGTTCTTCGTGGAAGCGCAGCACCAGCACCTCGCGATGCAGCGGGTCCAGCGTGAGCAGCGCCTCGGTCACGATCTGCCCGTTCTGCCGGCTCAGGTACTCGTCAAAGGGCGTGGGCGCGTTGCTCACCACCTCAAACGGGCGCTCCTCGTCTCCGCACTGTGCCAGCTCTTCCAGGCTGGCCATGGTGCGGCGGCGGCGATAATCAATCACCAGGTTGCGCGCAATGGTAAACAGCCAGGTGTCAAAGCGGGACTCGCCCTTGAACTGCGAGCCGCGCACCAGCACCCGCATCCAGGTCTCCTGGAAGAGGTCTTCGGCCAGCTCCCGATTGCTGGTCAGGAAGAGCAGGTACCGCAGCAGCCGGTGCTGGTACTGCACGATCAGCTCGTCCAGCAGGGTCGGGTCCTGGCGCTTCAGGCGCTGGGCGACAGCGGCCCGCTCCATCCGCGAGGCGGCGGTGGTCTCGGCGCGTTCAAACGTGAGCCTGGCAGTGGTCATTGGGCTATGTAGTCAGACGCCCATGCCCGCTGAAAAGACGCGAAGCACGGCGCATTTGCTGGTCCCTCTATCGTACAGGAGGCCGCCCGGCAACTCGTCCGGGCAGTAAACTGGGGTGGATGGAGATTCTCTACGGACTGCACCCGGTCGAAGAGGCGCTGCGCGCCGGTAACCGCCGCTTTGACCACGTGTGCGTCGCCAAGGAGCGCCACGACGAGCGCCTGCAGAGGGTGATCGACCAATGCCGCGAGCTCGGCGTACGGCTGCGCTTTGAGCCCCGCGACCACCTGACCCAGCTGGCCCGCAACGCCGGCCACCAGGGGGTGGTAGCCGTAGTCCGGGCCAAGGCGGTGCTCGACCTCGAAGACCTGCTGGCCCCGGCAGACGAGCCTGCCGCCGGGCCTCCGCGGCTGCTGCTAGCGCTTGACGGGGTAGAAGACCCGCAGAACCTTGGCGCGCTGCTGCGTACCGCCGACGCGGCAGGCGTCGATGGCGTCATGCTGACCGAGCGCCGCGCCGCGCCCCTCAGCGCCGTTGCCGTCAAGGCGTCGGCAGGCGCGGCGGAGCATGTGCGCATCGCCCGCGTCGTCAACCTGACCCGCTCCCTCGAGCGGCTCAAGGAGCAGGGCGTCTGGATCGTGGGGCTCGATGAGCGCGCAACCATGGACTACGACGCCTTTGACTACACCGGCCCATGCGCGCTGGTGCTGGGTCGCGAGGGTGCCGGGCTGCATGACCTGGTGCGCCGCACCTGCGACCAGCTCCTGCGCATCCCCATGGCCGGCGCTGTCAGCTCACTCAACGTCTCAGTGGCAGGCGCCGTGGTGCTCTATGAGGCGGCGCGACAGCGGCGCGCCGCTGCCGCTGCGCGCGCGCCCATCGAGATCCCGGCTGCGAAGAAACAAAAAGGCTTGGCCTCGATCGCGGCTGAGCCCGCCGTCTCGCGGAAGCGATAGTGCGCCTCTCGCCGGTAGTCGTTGCCGCACTCCTCGCAGCCGGGTGCGCCGTCGGTCGCGTTGGCGCGGCGCAGGCGAGCGCGGCCCCCCAAACGCAGCAGCAAAGTCCGCCAGCCGCGCCCGCCGCCGCACCCGGGGCTTTGCCGTCTCCGCCCGCCGCCGCGCCCGCAGCTGCGCCCAAGGTCCTCTTCTCCCGCTCGTCCGCCGACCAGGCCCGGCCTGCACCCGTCCCTGCAACCGATCCCCCCACCGCACCCGTCACCGACGCCATGCGCGCCGCCCCCATCTTCACCTCCTATGACCTCGACGTGCACCTGGCTGCAGCCGATGCCTCGCTCGCCATCCTCGCCCGCCTCGGCCTCCGCAACGGCGGCACGCAACCCCTGTCCATCCTCCCCCTGCAGCTCTCGTCCAGCCTGCACGTCGATCGCGTCTCGGTCGCCGGCGCCGCTCTCCGCTTTGCACAAAGGCAGATCGCGAGCGACGCCGACCATACCGGCCTGCTCAACGAGACAGTTATCGCCCTGCCCACGCCTCTTGCGCCCGGCGCCACCCTCGCCCTCACCGTCGCGTACGCCGGCACCCTCGAGCCGGCTACCGCCCGGCTGGCCCGGCTCGGCACCCCGGAGGAGATCGCCGCGCGCTCGGACTGGGACCGCATCAGCGAAGAGTTCACCGGGCTGCGCGGCTTTGGCGATGTCGTCTGGTACCCGGTCTGCTCTCTCCCAGCCCTGCTCGGCGACGGCGTTCGCCTGTTTACCGAGATCGGACGGCAGCGCGCGCGCAACCAGGACGCCACCATCTCCATGCGCGTCACCGAGGAGTTTCACGGCGCCGCACCCACCGTCGCCGTGCTTGCCGGGCATGTGCTCACATCCGCAGCCCCGGCCGTCACCCCCAGCGCGTCCTTTCCCGGCGTCATGCGCTTTGAGCTCCCGGCCACCCGCCTGGGCTTTGCCGCGCCCAGCCTCTTTGTCACCAACGCCCCGGGCCAGGGCGACCCCGAAGCGCATCTCCGGGTCTACAGCCAGCCGGCGGCCCAGGCGCCCGGCTACCAGGCCGCAGCCACGCTCGTCCAGCCCCTGCTCACCACCTGGCTGTGCGAGGCCGCGCGGCAAAATCTGACGCTGATCGACCTGCCGGTGGCGGAAGCGCAACCCAGCGAGCAAGGCGGCGCCCTGCTGCTGAGCCTCCAGGCGGCCGAGCCGCAGAGGCTCGCGCCCATGCTCATCCCGCCTCTGGCCCATGCCTGCTTCCACTCGCCGCGCCCCTGGCTGCAGGAGGGCGTACCCGCGCTCCTCGGCAACCTCTATGCCGAGCAGACCCAGGGCCGCGGCCCCGCCCTCGAACGCCTCGGCGCCTCACGCGCCGCGCTCGCCCTCGCCGAGCCCTCCAGCCCCGGCGAGGGCACCGGCCAGGACCTGCTCCATGCCTCCGACGCCATCTACTACCGCGCCAAGGCGCTCGCCGTGCTCTGGATGCTGCGCGACCTCGCCGGAGACAAGCCCCTCGGCGCCGCTCTTCGCGCCTATGACGCCCAGCAGGACACCGCCCCGGACTACTTCGAGAAGCTGGTCGAACAAGCCTCAGGAAAAGACCTCAGGTGGTTCTTCAACGCCTGGGTCTACCACGATGCGGGCCTCCCCGACCTCTCCATCGGCCATGTCTTTCCCAGCCGGTCCGCTCGCCCTGACGAGTGGCTGGTCTCAGTCGAAGTAGCAAATGACGGCTACGCCGAGGCGGAGGTGCCGGTGACGGTGCACTCCGCCACCACCGCTGTTACAGAGCGGGTCAGGATCGCCGGCCGCAGCAGCGTATCCCGCCGCATGCTCATCGTGGGAGAGCCTACTTCGGTCGAAGTGAACGACGGCACCGTCCCCGAGGTCGGGGCCAGCGTGCACCGGCGCCTGCTGCAGTAGGATTCTCGCCGCACCCTGGCCGAAATGCCTCAGTGGCTGTTACGAGGGCCCCGCCGCCACCTACCCCTTGCGGTTGAAGAGCAGCGAGTTCGCCTGGTCGATCGAGGTCAGCAGCACGCGCGCAATGTTGACGTGGGCCGGCCGGCTCGCCGTCCACACGATCGTCTCTGCCACGTCCGCCGCGGTGAGCGGCGTCAACCCCTGGTAGACCTTGGCCGCGCGTGTCTCGTCCCCGCGAAAGCGCACGCTGCTGAAGTCGGTCTGCACCATGCCTGGGTCAACCGTGGTCACGCGCACCGGCGTCCCCAGCAGGTCCTGTCGCAGCCCGTCGGTAATCGCTCGCTCCGCGGCCTTGCTCGCACAATACACAGCGCCGCCCGGGTAGGTCATTTCGCCTGCAGTGGAGCCCAGATTGATCACATGCCCGCGGCCTCGCTCCACCATGCCGGCAACGACGGCGCGCGTCACATACAGCAGCCCTTTCACATTCGTGTCAATCATCTCGTCCCAGTCCTGCGGCTTGCCCTCCTGCAGCTTGTCCAGCCCCCGGCTCAGCCCCGCGTTGTTGACCAGGATATCGATCCCGCGCCAGCTCTCCGGCAGCTCCCCCAGCACGCGCACCACCTGCTCGTTCGAGGTGACATCGAGCGAGACCACGTGGACCTCCGCCGCACCTGCCTCGACCAGCGACGGCACCGCGTCCTTGAGGCGATCCAGGCGCCTGGCCGCCAGCAGCAGCCGCGCACCCTCGGCCGCAAAGGCTCGGGCCGTCGCTTCGCCGATGCCCGAGCTTGCTCCGGTAATCAGCACCGTCGCCCCTCTAAGCGTGCTCACTCGGCCGCAACCCCCTTGGCCTCGCTCTGGATCAGCTGGTAGTAGCCCGCCGCCCAATCCGCGTTTCCAAGCCCCGCACCTGCAGCGGCGTTCAACTGCTGCTGAAAAATGTCAGCCAGAGGGGTGCGTGTCGAGGTCTCTTTCGCCGCCTCGCGAAACAGGCGCGTATCCTTGGCGCCCAGCGACACCGTGGCCGCCACCTGCTCGGGCGGGTCAAGCATGATCTTGCCGTAACTGGCATAGAAGGGCGACTGGAACAGTGCGCTGTTCACCGTCTCCAGAAAATGCTCAGGAGCCACCCCATGCTCGTCTGAGAAGACAAAGGCCTCGGATAGCGAGGCGATCATCGCGGTGATCAGGAAGTTGCCCGCCAGCTTGACCGCATTCGCGGCGCTGGGCTTCTCGCCGACGATGGTGTAGCCGCGGCTGAACGTGTCCACAACCGGCAGCACGCGGTTGAGGTCTGCTTCCTTGCCGGCCAGCGCGACCCAGAGCTTGCCTTGCGCGGCGAAGGCTGGCCGCCCAAAGACCGGCGCGGAGACAAACTGCTGCCCATGCGCTGCGTGCTCCCGGTCCAGCCGATCGGCCAGCACCGGGCTGATCGTGCTCAGCGAAACATGCACTGCGCCTCTGGGAATCGCAGCCAGCGCCCCCTGCTCGAGCAGCGTGCTCTCAACGGCTGCGTCGTCCAGCAGCATGGTGAAGACGACCTCCGCATCGGCCACGGCCAGCGCCGGCGTCTGGGCGACCGTCGCGCCCTCCTCCGCAAGCTCCTGCGCGGCGCCGGGGGTGCGGTTCCATACCGTAAGATCATAGCCTCGCGCGAGCAGCAGGCTGGCTACCTTGCTGCCCATCTGGCCCAGGCCGAGAAATGCAATCCGCATCGTGGTTGGCTTCTCCTGAGTAGGGTGAGTCGGTACAGGCTTGGATGCCCGCCCCCGCCCAGCCGTATCGCCCCGCGGCCCGCCTAGTATCATCCGGATTCACCCGGGCAAAGAAAAAGGGGAGGCGTATGGTACCGCCTCCCCTGCACCTGCGGGGCGAGTGCCTACTGGTTGCCGGGCGCCGCCTGCTGCTGCACGCCAATCGAGCTGCCGGAGACCACGAGCTCCACCCGCCGGTTCTGCGTCCGCCCCTGCGCCGTACTGTTGTCGGCCACCGGATTGTTCTTGCCAAAGCCGGTCGCAGTCACGTTCTCCTGATGCACACCCTTTGAGACCAGGTAGTCGCCCACGCTCGTCGACCGCTGTTCAGAGAGCTTCTGGTTGTAGTCGTCCCCACCCACGTTGTCCGTGTAGCCCTCGACCTGCACCTTCAGGTCAGGGTAGGCCAGCAGGATGCCCGCCACCGTCGCCAGCTTCTCTCTCGCGTCCGGCTTCAGCGTGTACTTGCCCGTGTCAAAGAGCACGTCGGACATGTTCACGATCAGGCCGCGTGCCGTCTCCCGCGTGTTCAATACCTGGTTCAGCTGCTGCTTCAGGTGCTCACGCATCTGCTCGGTCTGGTCCACTGCCTGCTGCTGCTGCTGGTGGGCCTGCTGCGCAGCCAACTCCGCCTGTGCGGCACGGGCGTCGGCCGCCGCCTTCTCGGCCGCTGCCTGCTGGGCCTGCATCTGCGCCTGCTGCGCCTGCAGTTGCGACTGCTGGGCCTGCAACTGCGCCTGCTGCGCACTCTGCTCGGCCTGCTCCCGCTCCCGCTGGCTGCGTGCTTCGTCCTCCGCCTTGCGCTTGCGAATGGCGATGATGCGGGCGTCCTCAGCCGACTGCACCGCCGCGCGCGCATAGGTGATCTCCTGCTTGCGCTCGCTCTTCTTGGCGTCCATCATCTGCGCGTTCTGCAGGTTCTGCATGGCGGTCGCGTAGGTGTCGGACGCATAGGTGTCGGCGCCCGTCGCCTTTGCGATCTGGACCGCGTTGATGGCCTCGTAGAGCTCCAGCGGCGACCGCTCGTTGCGGGTGATCGGGTTCATCACCGCGTTCTTGCCTGCCATCTGCGTGTAGGCGCCGCGCGGCAGCAGGGTGGTGTGCGCATTCACCTGCTCGATGATGCCCTGGGTCCGGTCACTCAGCACCCGGTTCTGAAGCACCACTACGTCGCTCGGCATGCTCACCGCGTAGTAGGGTTCTGCCGTCACGATCAGCGCAAACGACTGCAGGTTCACCGTCACCTTGATGTCGTTCTTGGTCCCGTTCGGCAGGATCTCGCCGAGCGCCTGCGGACGCCCCTCCGGGGTGATCGCCCACAGCACGTAGGTCAGGTACTCCACGCCAAAGCTGTTCGCCGGCACCAGGCCTTCAAAGTGCGCGTCCACGCTCAGCTGCCCGCGGTTGCTCTGCACCGTCGCCGATCCCTTGGCCCCGGGCAAGAGCGGCGTGCCCTCAAAGCCGATCTTGGTCGCTGCGCTGCGGTGGAAGTAGTTGATCGCAGGAATGTCGCGGCCCACCACCTGGACCCGGTAGACAGGAACGTCGCCGCGCATGGTCGGCTCTGCCTGCGGCTGCTGCCACTTCTGTGTCGCTGTCGGGTTCGCCTCCTGCCCATACAGGGCAGAGAAACTCAGCGCGCCCAGAACCAGGGCGGCGGGTAAGTACTTGGCTTTCGTATGCATTTTGATCTAAGTCCTTTTCGCTAACCTGAGAGGCGGAGGCACGCTGTATCCACTGCGGCCCATCCGCATTATTGTCAGACAGATAGATGCCTGTGACACTAGTATAGAGGCCCGGCCGCGGCCCGCACCCGGGTCCGCACACGAAAGTACCTGGCCCGCCCAGGCGGCCGGCACTTCGGCGCCACTCATCGCAGCGCCGAGTCCGTCTCGTTGAGCCAGTCGCCCGACTTGAGCAGCTCGCGCGGCTTCGAGCCCTCCGGCGGCCCCACCAGCCCGTCGCGCTCCATCATGTCGATCAGGTGCGCCGCGCGCCCGTAGCCGATCCGCATCCGCCGCTGCAGCAGCGAGGTCGACGCCTTGCCAAACTCAAACACCAGCCGCACAGCATCCTCAAACAACTCGTCGTCCGCTGACTCGTCTTCCACCTCGGCATCCAGATCGCGGCCCTTCTCATCCTTGGGCGAGTCAAGAAAGCCCTGCACATACTGGGCATCTCCCTGCGCTTTCCAGAAGTCGACCACCCCCGAGATCTCCGCCTCCGTCACAAAGGGCGCATGCACCCGCTGCACCCGCGAGGTGCCCGGCGGCAGAAAGAGCATGTCCCCCCGCCCCAGCAGCGACTCGGCCCCGTTCGAGTCCAGAATCGTGCGCGAGTCGGTCTTCGACGCCAGCCGGAAGCTCATCCGCGTCGGCACGTTGGCCTTGATCAGCCCCGTGATCACATCCACCGACGGCCGCTGGGTCGCGAGCACCAGGTGAATGCCCACCGCCCGCGCCATCTGCGCCAGCCGCGTAATCGCCTCCTCCACATTCGATCGGTCGAGCATCATCAGGTCCGCCAGCTCATCGATGATG
Organism: Acidobacteriaceae bacterium; assembly: GCA_036401435.1. Classification (GTDB taxonomy): domain Bacteria; phylum Acidobacteriota; class Terriglobia; order Terriglobales; family Acidobacteriaceae; genus EB88. Next base: position 11,210 of record DASWUY010000053.1, read on the forward strand.
ATCATGATGTAGGGCAGGGGCTTGCGGTCCGCCTCCGGCACTTCGTCCGCATCCTCGTCAAACATGTTCAGCGTGCCTTCGGCAAACAGCCGGTTGTACTGGTCGATGTTGCGCACCGACTTCGAGGCCAGCAGCTTCAGCCGCCGCTCCATCTCCCGCACCGCGTTGCGCAGCGCATTTGCGGCCAGCTTGGGGTCGGTGATGATCGGCGTGAACAGGTGCGGAATCCCCTCGTACATGCCCAGCTCCACCCGCTTCGGGTCCACCAGGATGAAGCGCACCTGCTCCGGCGTCGACTTGTAAAGGATCGACATGATCATGGCGTTGATGGCCACCGACTTGCCCGACCCCGTAGATCCCGCGATCAAGACGTGAGGCATCGTGGCCAGGTCCGCGATCACGATCCGCCCGTTGATGTCCTTGCCCATCGCGATCGTGATCTTCGACCGCGAGGCGACAAAATTTTCCGCCTCGATCACGTCCCGCAGCCAGATGGTTTCGCGGGTCGAGTTCGGCACCTGGATTCCGACCGTACTCTTGCCGGCCATCCGCTCGATCAGGATCGACTCCGCCGCCATCGCGAGGCACAGGTCGTCCGCCAGCCCCGTCACCCGCGAGTACTTCACCCCCGCATCCGGCCGAAACTCAAACGTCGTCACCACCGGCCCCGGGTTGATCTGCACCACCTGCCCGTTCACGTCGAACTCCGCGCACTTCTCGATCAGCACCTGCGCCTCGGCCCGCAGCTCTTCTTCGCGGATCACCTGCGACTCCTCTGAACGGTGTAGCAGGGTAGAGGGTGGCAGCTTGTAGGCGCTCTCAAAACCCGCCACCATCTTCTGGGTCACGGTCACCGAGCGCGTCTCAATGTCGGCGCGTTTCGAGAAAGCAATCGCCTCGGCAGGCGAGAGCGTCGCTGCCGCCGCCGCGGGCTCCGCAGCCTCAGCCTCGCCCTCCCACGCCGCTGCTGGCACCGTTGCTGCCGGCTCCGCTGCAACCAGCTCCGCTGCAACCAGCTCTGCTGCAACAGGCAGAGGCGTGATGTTCGCAAACGCGCCCCGCCGCACGGGCGCCGCCTCAGCCGACCTCACCGGCCGAGGCACCAGCGCCGGCGCCGCCCCCTGCGCCTGCCCCGCCACGGCGCCCTCCTTCCGCGCCGCCAGCTCCCGCGCCGCCTGCTTCTCCGCACGCGCCTGCGCCCGGCGCCGCTTCCAGTTCTCCAGCCGGTCGCGCCATGCCGCCACAAAGGCGAACCGCACCACCGCCCAGTTCCGCGCCCTACCCGGGGTCAGGCTGGTAGCCAGGTAGAGCCCCGCACCCAACAGCCCCACGCACAGCACGCAGCTGCCCGGATAGTTGATGTAGGTCACCAGGCTGTCGGCCAGCAGCCGTCCCACCAGGCCCTCCACCGGCAGCGCGCTGAACAGCAGCAGGTGCCCAGGCAACAGCGCGAACACCGCTGGCCCAAACAGCAGGCACAGCCCCACGCCCAGCAGCCGGGCCGCCGCCGACCCGGGCTGGCTCGGAGCTCGCGACCGCAGCCACGTCCACCCCAGCGCCCCCAGCAGCAGCGGAAGGGCAAATGCCGTTGCCCCCTCCAGCTGCAGCAGCAGGTCGCCCAGGTACGCGCCCAGCTGTCCCGTCCAGTTGTGTACCAGGTGCCCCGGGGGCGCCACCGTGTTCAGCGACGGGTCCCCCGCCCGATAGGAGACAAGGGCCAGCAGCAGCAGGGTGGCTGCAACCAGCAGCACAAACCCCACCAGCTCGTTCAGCCGGCGGTTGCGGGTAGGGGTGACGACCAGTGTGAGTGGTTTCATTGGGGGTGCGCACGTATCCCCGGCCCGCCAGAGCGGGAGCGACACGGCGAGAACCTCCAGAGCTCCTCCAGTATCGCAGACCCCCTGCAGCCGCTCCGCGCGAAACCGGCACCTTTTCCGCCCCAGGTACGCCGCGCGCCAACAGCCCGCCCCTTGGCGAGAGTGGCTCTCTCTCGCTATCCTTGGGGATTCGTGGAGGACTTACCGCGTGCGTTTCTGGCCCCGTCTCTGCACCACGCTCCTGCTCCCTGCTTCACTCGCCGTCGTCTCGCTCACCCCGCTGCCCGCACTCTGTCAGGACCCGCAGCCTGCCCCGCAACCCACCGCGCCGGCCGCAGCCGGCGATGCCAACGCCAAAGCGCATGCACTGCTCCAGGCCGGCTTGCGCTCCATGGGTGCCGATGGCAGCACAGCTCCCTACCACCTCCGGGCCGACTACCAGGTCGGCGTGGACAAGGCCGCCAAGGGCACCATCGAGGCCTGGTCCACCGGCCCCGACAAGTGGCGGCGCACCACCACCGGCAAGCTCTACCACGGCGCCCAGTGGAGCACTTCGCGCACCCAGCGTTACCTGCCCAGGGACGCGGATACGACCGCCACCACCTACCTCACTCTCGGCTCACTCATGCTCGACCCGTTCCATGAAGACATCACCATCAAGCCCGACATGCCGCTCGACCTCAAGCGCGTCAACGTAGGCATCGCGCTCGACTGCGTCACCGTTTCGCATCCCGAGCAGTACGCCGGCACCACCGACCCCAGGCTTTTCCCCGTGCTCTGCTTCGACGGGGCTTCGCACCTACGGCTCCTGTCGCATGGCAAGGAGTCGACCATCTTCGACGCCTACCGCACCATGGGCGGGCGCGCCATCCCCGGCCACATCAAGCGGCAGGTGGAGGGCGCGGTGACCCTCGAGCTGACGCTCACCCTCCTTGAGCCGCTCTCGCCGACGGATGTCGCACTGGTGGAGCCGCCCCGCGACGCCGTCGAGCAGCCCTACGCCCTCCGGCCCGACGATCCCGAGCCCGTCATCCTCTCGCAGGCCACCGCCTTGACCAACGTCGAGTTCCGCGACCGGCATCCGGGCGAGATCGACTGGATCCCCATCGTCATTCAGAAGGATGGCAGCGTAAAGGTTTCCAAAACCGCGCCTGTCGTTATCGAGAAGGCAAATGGGGACCGCGGCCCGGCAGGGTTGGTCAGCGATGGCTCCCAGACCCTGATCCAGCCGCTCGCCGCAGCGGCGCGCAAGTGGCGCTTCCAGCCCTACACCATCGCCGGTCAGCCGGTAGAGGTAGCCACCCTCGCTGGCTTCACTCAGGACGGCAAACCCTGGAAAAGCACCAAGCCCACGCCGTGAGCGGGCGTCAGCGAGACGCGAGCTGTCCTGAGGCAAAGCTCCTCACATGCGCCAGCTCCGGCCGCGACGACTGCGCGCCGTTGTCCGTCGACTTCAGCAGCGCCGCGTAGTAGGTGGCCGCGCGGGCCTTGTCTCCAGCCGCCTCGGCGGCCAGCCCCGCGTGGTACAGGCCGTTGAAGCGGTTCGGGCTCGCTTTCAGCGCGGCATCGTACTCCGCCAGCGCTTGCTGGGGCAGGTGGCCCTCCAGCAGCATGTCTGCCAGCATC
>DASWUY010000054.1:0-4538 GCA_036401435.1 Acidobacteriaceae bacterium
CGTCCGAGGCGGGTTTGCCAAGGGTGGAGCCATCGGGGGCGATGACGACGGTGTCCGCGCCGAGGGTGAGGAGCTGGGGGGTGGTGGGCTGGAGGAGGGAGTAGACGGCGTCTGCTTTCTCGCGGGCGAGGCGGAGGGCAAAGGCCATGGGGTCTTCGCCGGGGCGCTGGATCTCGGGGATGGAGGCGGGGTGGACCTCAAAAGAGAAGCCGGCCTGGGTGAGGAGTTCGCGGCGGCGTGGGGAGGCGGAGGCCAGGACGAGCATGAGGGGTCCTTACGGGGGCGAGGTCAGGAGGACTCAAGGCCTACGCGGAGGCCCTGGGGGTCGGCGATGCCCCAGGCCATGGCGGGGGTGTTGTGGGCGATGCCGAAGCGGCCCTGGGCGTCGAGCAGGATAATGCCGCCGTGGCCGGCGAGGCGGGTGTGGAGGTAGTCGATGGCTGACTGCGCGGCGTAGGCAGGCGCAGCGCCCTGGGAGACGCGGTCGGTGGCCCACTTGCCGAGGACGAGCTTCATGATGGGCTCGCCCCAGCCGGTGAGCGAGGTAGCGGCGGCGTGGTTGTCGGCATAGCAGCCGCAGCCGATGAGGGACGAGTCGCCGACGCGGCCGGGGGTCTTGTTGAGGGTGCCTCCGGTGGAGGTGCCGGCGGCGAGGTTGCCGTGGGCGTCGAGGGCGATGGCGCCTACGGTGTCGTGGGAGTCGAGCGGCGGGCGGGCGGGCGCGGCGCTCGCCGTCTCAGAAGAGCCGGCAAAGGTGAGGTCGGGGAGGCCGGCCTGTTCCTGGTGGCGGGCTTGGGCGAGGTGGGCGCGCTCGCGGTCGGTGACGAGCGCGGCGTTATCGATCAGGGCCATGCCCTGGGAGTGGGCGAAGGCCTCGGCGCCGGGTCCGACGAAGTAGACGTGAGGGCTGCGGTCAAGGACCAGGCGAGCGGCCTGGATGGGGTTGCGGAGGCGCTCGACGCAGGCAACGCCGCCGGCGCGGAGGGTGGCGCCGTCCATCAGCAGCGCGTCGAGCTGCACGCGGCCGTCGGAGGTGAGGAAGGCGCCGCGTCCGGCGTCGAAGGTCTCGTCGTCTTCGAGCAGGGTGATGGCGGCGACGACGGCGTCGGTGGCGGAGGCGCCCTCAAGGAGGAGACGGTAGCCGGCCTCGAGGGCAGCGCGGACGCCGTGCTCGTGTGCCTGGCGGAGGGGGTCGGGGATGGCCCAGGCGCCGCCATGGACGATCAGGGTAGGAGGTGGGGGCATGCGCCTTCGATTTTAGTCGTTTGTGGTGCGGGGGGCAGGGCGGGGCGTTTGTAAATGGGCCGTCAATATCGGGTGAAGATTGGTCGGGGTGCCAGGCTTCTTAACTCTGGATTAAGTGCGCGGGCGCTGGAGTAAAGGTAGCCCCGGAGTGTGCCTGCTATGGCGGGCGCGGCCCGGGAAGCGACTCTCGATGTGGAAGGCGCCCTCCTTGTTTTCTCATGGTATGCGTGGTGTTGGTTTCTCGCTTAGGTTGCGGCCGGTAGGGATGACGGCTGCGTGGGTGGTGCTGGGAGCAGTCACGGTGGCGGCACAGCAGGACCGCGGGTCGGTGGCGGGCAGCGTAGGGGAAGCGTCGAAGGCAGTGCTACAGGGCGCGCAGGTGGTGCTGAACCCGGGCGGGCAGAAGGCGGTCACCGATGCGCAGGGGGGATACATCCTGGCGGGGGTGAAGCCGGGGCACTACACGGTGCAGATCACCTACCTGGGCTTTGAGCCGTACTCGGCCGAGATCGATGTGGCGGCGGGCGCAGTCACGAGGGCGGACGCGGTGCTTTCTGTGGGGAGCGCGGCGACGACGGTTGAGGTACGGGCGGAGCGCGAGGTTGGGGAGACGGAGGCGTTGAACCGGGAGCGGGCGGCGGTAAACCTGGTGCAGGTGCTGCCGTCGGAGGTGATCAACAGCCTGCCGAATGTGAACATCGCGGATGCGGTGGGGCGGATGCCAAGCGTGTCGCTGGAGCGGGACGAGGGTGAGGGGAAGTACATCCAGATACGCGGGACGGAGCCGCGGCTGAACAATGTGACGATCGACGGGATCGTGGTGCCTTCGCCGGAGAACGTGCGGAATGTGAAGCTGGATACAATTCCGGCGGACCTGGTGGAGTCGATCGAGGTAAACAAGACGCTGACTGCGAACATGGACGCGGACGGGATAGGCGGGAGCGTGAACCTGGTGACGCGGCAGGCGACCGACCAGCCCTACTTCGCGATCGAGGGGCTGGACGGGCATACGCCCATTGGAGGCGGCCGGGGGGAAGACGAGGTCTTCGCCACCTATGGGCGGCGCTTCCTGGCGGACAAGAAGCTCGGTTTCCTGGTGACGGGGAGCTATGACTGGAACGGGCGCGGGATCAACGACATTGAGCCAAGCCAGAATGTGAATGCAGTAGCGGATGGGTCAACGGTGAACGCGCCAAACGAGATCGACGTGCGCGACTACTGGTATGACCGGTCGCGGTACGGGCTGGGCGGGGCGCTCGATTACAAGTTCAATGACCGGGCGAACGTGTACCTGAAGGGGCTGTACTCGTACTTCGACGACTTTGGAGAGAACGGGATCTATTCGTTGCAGGGCGGGAACTTCCTGACGGCGACGACCACGGATGCGACCGGCAACACTTCTTACAAAGACAACTATCGGCGGCCGGTACAGGAGATCTTCAGCTGGAATGCTGGAGGGCGGCAGGACTTCGGGCAGTCGACGCTGACCTACCGGGCGGCGTTGTCGCAGGCCAAGCTGACGGGCGGGTCGACGTACTCGACGTTCACGGGACCGGGGCCGACGACGACGACGAACGCGGATGGATCGACGACGACGAACAACGATGGAGTAGCGTTCCAGATCACGACGCAGAACCCGCACCTGCCGCAGTTCAAGGTGACGCAGACGCCGGGCGGGATCTTCGACCCGACGCAGTATGCGCTTTCGCAGATCACGTTTGCGGACAACCACACGTTTGAGCGGGACCTGGTGGGGGAGGTCGACTACTCGCGGGGGTACACGCGGGGGTCGATCTTCGGGACCTGGGAAGCGGGCGTGAAGGTGCGGGATGTGATCAAGAACCAGCTGTACGACCAGTCGGCGGCAACGGGGGGCGGGGCGCTGCTGAGCACGCTGCTGAGCGGGCACACGGACCCGAGTTATTACTTCAAGGCGTACCAGTTCGGACCGGAGGCGCAGGCGACCAGGGTCCTCTCGTACTACCAGGCGAACCCGGGGCTGTTCACGCTCGATACCGAGGCGCTGAGCAACCTGCAGAACGACTTCCATAACCGCGAGCGGGTGTATGCGGGGTTTGGCATGAACACGCTGAACTATGGGCGGTACCGGATCAATACGGGGCTGCGGGTGGAGGCGACCTCGGAGGATGTTCGCGGGAACGAGTTGAACGCGGCGACGAACGTGCTGAGCCCGCTGCATAACACGAACACGTACACCTACGTGCTGCCGAGCGTGAATGGGCAGTACAGCTTCAGCGATTACACGGATGTACGGGCGGCGTTCAGCATTGGGCTGGCGCGGCCGAATTATGGGGACCTGGCGCCCTACCTGACCTATGATCCGAACACCTCGTCGACGCCCCTGAGCGGCGGCAACCCGAAGCTGAAGGCGACGTGGGCGGAGAACGTGGACCTGCAGGCGGAGCACTACTTCAAGACCGTGGGCGTGATCCAGGGCGGGGCGTTCTACAAGATGCTGTACAACCCGATCTACAACTCAGTGGCCTACGTGCAGTACACGCCTGCAGGGGACACGCAGCCGCAGACGCTGAGGGAGGCGCAGCCGATCAACGGGAATGCGGCGCACCTGATCGGCTTCGAGGCGTCGTGGGAGCAGCATCTGCGTCAGCTGCCGGGAGCGCTGAGCGGGACCGGATTCCGGGCAAACTACAGCTACACGACCTCGGTGGCCGGAGTGCCGGGCCGGTCCGATCATCCGACACTGCAGCGGGATGCGCCGAACAATTACAACTTCGACGTGACCTACGACAAGTACAACCTGTCGGCGCGCATGGGGCTGACGCACAACGATGCGTACCTGTGGCAGTACAGCTACCAGGACGGGACGCCGATTGCAGGGGCGGCGACGACGCCGACTCCGGGAGGGGTGAAGGGGCCGCTGTCTGACACCTACATCTACCCGCACACGCAGGTGGACGCGCAGGTGAGCTACCTGGTGCCGAAGGGACGGGGGATGAGCGTGGTGGCCCAGTTTCTGAACCTGAACAACGAGGTCTTCGGGTTCTACAACGGGAGCCAGCAGTACCCCATCCAGCGCGAGTACTACAGCCCGACGTACACGTTCGGACTGCGGTGGACGCAGAGCGGGGAGAGCGGGAAGGTCTTTCACCAGTAAAGTCTCTGAGGTTCAGAGAAAGAGGGGTTCAGAAAAAAAGGGGGGAAGGGCCTAACGGCTCTTCTCCCCTTTTTTCTGTCTGGGGTGGGGGTCAGGCGCGGATGGGGGTAGCGGAATGGGCGTGGATGCGGGCGTGGAGCCAGTTGCGGAAGGTGTC
>DASWUY010000055.1:0-2738 GCA_036401435.1 Acidobacteriaceae bacterium
GTCCCCCGCGAGCTGCTGGAAGCAGCGATGGAGGACTGGTTCCGTCGCAAGGGATACTTGAAGCCGGGCGAGCGCGTCCTGGTCGAACCGCTCCTGCTGGAATCGCGAGAGTAAAGGCTATTCTGCGCTCGGCCTATTTTGACACAGCAGCAAACACTTCGGGATTCCTCGACATCCGATGACCCAGCACCGCAAGGAGAATGCGCATGTTTCTGATCATCGGCATCGTTCTGGTTCTAGCCTGGCTGGGCGGCTTCGTTGTCTTCCACACCGCAGGGTTCCTGATTCACATCCTGCTGGTCCTGGCCGTCATCTCGATCATCTTTCACTTCCTGCGTGGGTCGACGCGGGCCGTGTAAGCGCGGCAGGCTGGCAAGAGAAAAGGCGAGGAGTGTTGGCTCCTCGCCTTTCTCTTGGTCCGTAGGTTTCGCACAACGTTTCGAGTCCCGTTTCCCTGCTTTGAGTCCGGCAGCGGGCCGCAGCCCATCGAGTCGCCCCCTGGGCCGCTCCGCCCGCAGCTACTCGTCGTAGTGCAGCAGGCTGAAGACGTCGTACTGCTTGAACTTGTCCCGGCCCTTCAGAAAGTCCAGCTCCACCGCGAACCCCAGCCCCGCAATCTCGCCGCCCAGCCGGTCGACCAGGTCGATGGTCGCCTCCATCGTGCCTCCGGTCGCGAGCAGGTCGTCCACCAGCACCACCTTCTGCCCCGCCTCGATGGCGTCCTCATGTATCTCCAGCCGGTCTGATCCGTACTCGAGGTCATAGGTCACGCTGATGGTCTTCGCGGGGAGCTTCTTCGGCTTGCGCACCGGCACAAAGCCCGCGTTGAGCCGATACGCAAGCGCCGGCCCAAAGATAAAGCCGCGCGCCTCAATGCCCAGCACCAGGTCGATATCCTTGCCGATGTAGTGGGCAGCCAGCGCATCGATCAGCGCGGCAAAGCCGATCTGATTCTTCAGCAGCGTCGTAATGTCGTAGAAGAGGATGCCGGGCTTGGGGAAGTCGGGAACCGTGCGGACCAGAGCCTTGAGCGGTGCACAATCGATCGTGGATGTGGTAGAGGTGTACGGCATCTGGCGTTACCAGGCTCCTTCAATGGTGAATGGGCCGAGGTGGGCAGCTTCCTGCTCCTCGAGCGTGTGCTGCTGTATGCGATCGACGCGGCTGCCTCTCGGCCCCTGTTCCAGCATCGCCCGCAGGTCCGCAAGTTCTTCCGGGGAGCCGGCCGCGACCACCTCGACTGCCCCTTCTTCGGTGTTGCGCACCCAACCGCGCAGGCCGATACCGGCTGCCTCCCGATGCACAAACCAGCGGAACCCAACCCCCTGTACCCGGCCCTGCACGAGGTAGTGGCAAACCATGCAGGGTCAAGTGTTGCAGATGAGGTAGGCCCACGCAAGCCGCGGCCCAGCCCTCGCCTCCACTCGCCGAGCACTACGGCGATGGGCTTTCAAGCTCTGACAGTGCCAGCGTCAGCGACCGCACCGTGTTGCCGTCACAGTGTTCGCCGAAGCCTTGCACCCGGGCGAGCGCCCGCTCGATCGCCTTCTTCAACTCTCTCGGATGTGCGGGGCCGAACTTGCGCACGGCGTTCAACAGCGCCACCGAGGCATGGAAGAAGACGAACGGCTGCTCGACAGCCATGCGGTCTGCCAGCCACTCCACCCGATCCATGCCCGGCGCCATCTGCAGGATGCAGATAGCCGCCAGCCGGCGCCCCGGGGAATCAGCGCTATCCGCCAGCTCGTCCACAAAGGGGCAGGCGGCCAGCGCCAGCGTACGCATCTTCGCCGCCACCGCGTTCATCGCACGGGTGCGCTCCGGGCCCGAAGGCAGCGCGGCGCGAGTTGCCTCATACTCCTTGGCAAACCCCACCATGCGCTGCCGGATCGACTCCTGGATCTCGCTGCGCACAGAACCCGGTGGCGCCTCGTCGATCAGCGTGCGCACCCTCGCCGCCGCCTTTACCTCGGTCTGCGGGATCGGTGAGCCGAGTTGCTGCTCGGAGATGGCAGGCGGCCGGGTCCGCGCCTCCTGTGCCGATGCCTCCAGCTGCTGCTGCACGTCGCGGTCAAACTCCACCTGCCAGATCTTCACCTTGCTGGAAGACGCTGCGATCCCCACAGCCGTCGCCATCAACTCCCGGATGGGCTTGCGAAACCAGTACAGAACCACCGCCACCAGCACCGGCCACGCGATGGCCGAAAGAATCGCAGCGACGCCCGTGAGCACCTCCGCTCGTGCCGCGGCCAGGAACATCACCGTCCGGCCCCACGCGGCGCCCGTCAGCAGCGGCCGTTGGAAGAGAACCGGGAACACAAAGGGGATCAAAGCCATCCGTCCTCACATGGCGCAGGGATCGTCGGTGACCCGGCTGGCAGCCAGGTTCAGGGAACAGCGAAGTCTACTCGGTCGGATGGCCGCGGCGGGGCTCTCTTTCCTCCGCCACCGCAGCCGCCGGGACAAAGCCGTGCAGCACCCACGCCGTCACCCACACCATGCCTCCCAGCACAACCAGCCCCAGGCCAATCGGCCACAAGGCCGAGAACAAGGAAGCGACGGATGGGTCGGGCGCGTACCCCATTGCGTGAGTCACGAAGACGGAAGCGCAACAGATCACGCCCAGCACAAGTGCCACGGTGCCTACCAGCCGAAGACGGCGCAATCCTGTATGCCAGATCATAGAGAACCCCATGGTAGACGGGCCGCAGACAGGGGGCAAGGTCACCCTGGAGATG
>DASWUY010000056.1:0-7259 GCA_036401435.1 Acidobacteriaceae bacterium
ACACCCCCGCGAGCTGGGAAGATGCCCTGACGCGCATCCGCAGCGTGATCGCCTACATGGCCGGCGAGCAGCCGGAGAGCGCCATGCCCTTTCTCCTCTCAAACGCGCTGCGTACCGCCGAGCTGCATGAGGCGCTGGCCAGCGGCCAGATCGACTCCATGAGCGCGCCCCCCACCGAACTGCGCCAGACGCTCAAGCGCGGGGCGGCAGAGGGAGAGTGGAGCGAGGTGCACCGGGCCGCCCTGGCCGCGCTCGCCACCCCGTGTGGCACCGGCTGGCTCGATCTCTTTCGTTACCTCTGGACCGCCAGCCGCGAGCTGGGATGGAACGCACAACAGGGGGCCATTGCCGGCGCACTGCAGCAGAGACTCCGCGAGTACCCCATGCTGACCGGCCTGACGCTCGACGATGACACCCCTGCTGCCAACGGCGAGACCCTGCGGTGGATCGCGGAAGAGATCGCGCCGCCCGTGCCGGACTTCGGCGACGTCGACGAGAGCCCGGCGCCCACGCCTACGCCGACGCTTGAAGCCGTCCTCGCGCGGGAGCTCGATCGCGCCGAAGAGCCCGCCCCCGAGGACCTGTTCGTGACCGCGCGCGGCCTCGCCGCCCATGGGCAGATTCAGGCCGCGATCCAGCTGCTGGCGCGCGATGCCGCGCACCAGTCCGTTGGCCGCATTCGCTTTGGGCGCAACCTGCAGATCGCCGAGCTATGCCTGGAGAGCGGCAACAGTGCGGTCGCGGTGCCGGTGCTGCAGGGGCTGGTGCGCGAGGTGGAAGAGCGGCGCCTGGAGAGCTGGGAGCCGCCCGACTCCGCCGCCCGGCCCTATGCGCTGCTGCTGCAGTGCGCTTCGGTGGCCAAGCTCGACGCCCAATCCATCTTTGCCCGGCTGTGCGCCATCGACCCTGGTGCCGCGCTCACCATGGCGCCCCCTGTGGAGAGCTGATGGCCAAGGCCCCCGAGCTGCTCGTGACCCAATCGGTGCTTGACCGGCTCAGCACCTCCGACGATTTCCCCACCACCCGGGCACAGTCCATCCGCGCGCTCCGCGACAGCATCAAGCGCAACCTCGAGTGGCTGCTCAACACCCGCCGCCCGCCCATCGACGGCATCGAAGACTATCCTCTCGCACGCCATACCGTCATCTACTACGGGCTGCTCGATCTCGGATCGCTCAGCCTCTCCTCCACAGAGGACCAGCGCCGTCTGCAGCAGGTCATCGCCGACACCATCGCGTACTGCGAAACTCGTCTCACCGCGGTACAGGTCAAGCTGGTCGACAGCGAACTCGAACGCAAGAAGCTGCGCTTCCACATCGAGGCGCGTATGCAGATGAAGCCGCTGCCGGAGGAGATCGCCTTTGACACGGTGCTCGACCTCGCCACCGGCGAGTACCAGGTCAACTAACACGGGGTGAGTGGACGCGATGCGGCCCGAGCTGTTGGACTACTACGAACGCGAACTGGCGCACCTCCGCGAGATGGGCGGCGACTTCGGCCGCAAGTATCCGCGCGTGGCCAGTCGCCTGCTGCTTGAGTCCGACCGCTGCGAAGACCCTCATGTCGAGCGCCTCATCGAGTCCTTCGCCTTCCTCGCCGCGCGGCTCCATCTGCGCCTTGACGACGACCTGCCGGAGCTCACCTCCTCGCTGCTCGAGTTGATCTACCCGCACTACCTGCGGCCCGTGCCCGCCATGACCATCGTGCAGTGCCAGCCGGAGCCCGGTGCCGCCGGCAAGCATGGGGCCGCCATCCAGGTGCCGCGCGGCACCCTGCTCAACACCCGGCGCAACGTTGAGGGCATGCCCTGCCGCTTCCGCACCGCTGCCGCTATCGACCTCTGGCCCGTCTCGGTGGCCGACTGCGTCTGGCGCCTGCCGGAACAGCTTCCCCGCCCCGTGCGCATCTCCGGCGCCGCCGCCGCGCTCCGCCTGCTGCTGCGCGGCGGCAAGGACGTCAAGCCCGCCACCCTCGGCATCTCCTCCCTGCGCTTCTACCTCTCCGGCGAGGGCAACGTCGTCCTCACCCTCTACGAGCTGCTGGCCAGCAAGTGCCTCTCCATCCTGCTGCGCGACCCGCACTCGGCTGAGAGCCGCACCGTCACCCTGCCCGCCGGATCCCTTCGCCCGGCCGGCTTTGAGGAGAGCGAGAGCCTGCTCCCTTATCCGCGGCGATCCTTTGACGGCTACCGCCTGCTGCAGGAGTACTTCGCCTTCCCCCAGAAGTTCCTCTTCTTCGACTTGTCGGGCCTCGAAGCCATGGCGGCCTTCCCCACCTCGGACGAGGTAGAGGTGCTCTTTCACTTCGGCCGCTTTGACCGCCCGGAACGCCAGCAGGCGCTTGAGGTCGGGGTCTCGGCAGAGACACTGCGCCTCGGATGTACGCCGGCCATCAACCTTTTTTCGCAGGCCGCGGAACCCATCCTCGTCACCCAGACCCAGCATGAGTACCGCGTCACCCCCGACGCCCGCTATGCGCGCATGATGGAGGTCTTCTCCATCGACAGCGTGCTCGCCACCAGCCCCAGCAAACGCCAGACCACCCCGCTCGCGCCTCTCTACGCCTATCGCTACAACACCCTGGCGGAAGGCCGCGGCGTCTTCTGGAACAGCAATCGCCGCTACACGAGCTTTGAAGAGCATGATCCCTCCGTCGTCTTCCTCTCGCTGGTCGACGTCGATGGCCAGCTGGTCGACCCCGGCGCTGAAGTGCTCACCGTGCATTGCACCTGCTCCAATCACGACCTGCCCTCGCAGCTCCACTTCGGCGCCGCCGAGGGCGACTTTGACGGCGCCAACCTGGCCGGTGTGCAGAAGATTCGCGCCCTCCATCGCCCCACCCCCTCGCTTGACCCCCCCCAGGGCAAGGGGCAGCTCTGGCGCCTGGTCTCGCAGCTTTCCTTGAACTACCTCTCGCTCGGCGAAGAAGGGCTCACGGCGCTCCAGGAGATCCTGCGGGTGCACAACTTCTCGCAGTCCTCGCAGCTCGAGTGCCAGATCGCCGGGCTCTCCGCCATGCGCAGCAAGCCGCACTTCGCCGTCATGCGCGCGGACTACGGCAACACCCCGGCGCGCGGCCTGCGCGTCGAGATCGAGCTCGACGAGCGTCAGTTTGCCTCTGGAGGCGCGTACCTCTTTGCCAGCGTGCTTGAGCGCTTCCTCGGCTCCTATGTCTCGGTCAACAGCTTCTGCCAGCTGCAGGCGGAGAGCAATCTGCGAAAGGGGGTTCTCGGAACATGGACGCCACGATCGGGCAGCCGGGTGCTGCTCTAGAAAACAAGGCCGGCGACGAGCGCCTCATGCGTCTGCTCCGCGAAGAGCCCTGGTCGGTGCGCTTCTTCCAGGCCGTGCGCCTTCTCGAACGTCTCCATCCCGAGCGCATGCCGGTCGGCTACTTCGTCTCGCCGCAGGACGAGGTGGTGCGTTTCTCCTCCCGCACCTCGCTCAACTTCCCCGCCAGCGAGGTGCACAGCTTCAACGAAAATGCCGCCGGGCCGCATCGCATGGAGGTCAACTTCCTCGGCCTCACCACCATTAACGGACCCTTGCCACACCCCTATGCCGAGCATATGCTGGAGCGCATTCGCGCCAGGGATCATGCACCCGGCGAGTTCTTCGACATCTTTAATCACCGCTTCGTCTCGCTCTTCTATCGCAGCTGGAAGAAGTACCGCTTCTTCATCGCCTACGAATTGGATGGGGTACGTGCCCAGGCCGAGGAGAGCGCGCACACCGGGGAAGATGCCGTCACCGCCAGCCTCTACAGCCTGCTGGGGCTGGGTACGGGCGGCCTGCGCCACCGCGCCGTCGTGGCCGATGAGGCTACGCTCTACTACGCCGGCCTGCTGGGGCGCGGAGTACCCACCGCCCAGGCCCTGCGACAACTGCTGGAGGATTTCTTTGAGGTGCCCGTGCGCATCGAGGAGTTTACGGGTAGCTGGAACCTGCTGCCCCAGGAGGATCTGACCTGCCTCCGCGATGCCGGCGGTCAGCCGGAGTGCCTGGGCACGGGAGCCATCGTCGGAGACGCGGTATGGGACCAGCAGGGAACCGTCACCGTGCGCCTGGGGCCCATGCCCCTTCGGCAGTACATGGACTTTCTGCCCGGGGGCGCAGCGGCCCTGCAGCTGGCCGCCTGGCTGCGGCGCTTTGGCCGCGGCGAGTTTGATTTTGCCGTGCGCCTCGTGCTCGCCCGGGACCAGGTGCCGGGCGTACTGCTGACCGAAGCCGAGAGTGGCATGGGCCGCCTGGGCTTTGCCAGCTGGCTCAAGAACAGGCCTTTTTTAGAGGATGCCGACGATGCCTTGTACCGCGTGCAATAACAGGCGCCGGGTGGCAGGCGTATAACGTTCGAGTGACGAAACACAAGGAGTGGCAACGTGAACCTTAAATCGCTGATCGCGAAGCTGAACGATACCACCCGTACCGCCATGGAAGGGGCCGCCGGCCTGTGCGTGGCGCGCACCCACTACGACATCGAGATCGAGCACTTCCTCCTGAAGTCGCTCGACGGCAGCGACACCGATGTAGCCCTCATCCTCAAGCACTACGGTGTGGACAAGTCCCGCCTCACGCGGGAACTGGAGCGATCGCTCGACAACCTCAAGACCGGCAACGCCCGCTCGCCTGCCTTCAGCCCGCAGCTGCTGCGCATGTTTACCGAGGCCTGGACGCTGGCCACGATCGACTACGATGCCGGGCAGATCCGCTCCGGGTTCACGCTGCTCGCGCTGCTCACCAGCGAAGACCTGGCCCGTGCCACGCGCGAAATCTCAAAGGAGCTGCAGCTCATCTCGCCCGAGGCGCTGCGCAAGGACTTCTTCACCGTCGTAGGTGCTTCGCGTGAGGTCTCCTCCACCCTCGGCGTCAGCCAGGGCGGCACCAGCGCCGTGCCCAGCGAGCAGGCAGCAGCAGCCGGCGCGCAGCGGCGAACCCCGCACCTCGACCAGTACACGGTCAACCTCACTGCCAACGCCAAGGCAGGCAAGATCGACACTGTTCTCGGCCGCGACCTCGAGATACGGCAAGTCATCGACATCCTGATGCGCCGTCGCCAGAACAACCCCATCCTCACCGGCGAGGCGGGCGTCGGCAAGACCGCCGTCGTCGAGGGCTTTGCCATGCGGATCGCGGACGGCGATGTGCCGCCGCCGCTCAGAAAAGTCCAGCTGCACTCGCTTGACCTCGCCCTTCTGCAGGCGGGCGCCAGCGTCAAAGGCGAGTTCGAGAATCGCCTCAAGGGCCTCATCGAGGAGGTCAAATCCTCGCCTCACCCTGTCATCCTGTTTATCGACGAAGCCCACACCATGATCGGCGCCGGCGGCCAGGCCGGCCAGAACGATGCCGCCAACCTGCTCAAGCCGGCACTCGCACGCGGCGAGCTGCGCACCATCGCCGCCACCACCTGGTCCGAGTACAAGAAGTACTTCGAGAAGGATGCGGCGCTCGCCCGCCGCTTCCAGGTCGTCAAGGTGGAAGAGCCCATCCAGACGCAGTGCGCCACCATGCTCCGCGGGCTCATCCCGGCGCTTGAAAAGCACCATGGCCTGCGCATCCTTGACGAGGCCGTCACCGCCGCCGTGCGCCTCTCGCACCGCTACATGGTCGGCCGGCAGCTGCCGGACAAGGCCGTCAGTGTCCTCGACACAGCCTGCGCGCGGCTCTCCCTCGGCCAGAACACCACCCCTGCCGTCATTGAAGATTCGCAGCGCCGTATCGCTGATCTCGAGACCCAGACCCGCGTCCTGCGCCGCGAAGAGATGGTCGGCACCAACCACGCCGAGCGCCTCACCGAGATTGCTGAAGCGCTCGTCGCGGAGCAGGCTCGCCTCGAGGCCAGCCAGGCCCAGTGGCAGAAGGAGACCGCGCTCGTCGACAAGATCAGGACCATCCGCAAGAAGCTCGAAGAGGGTGGCGCCTCGCCCGCCGAGACGGAAAGTGCCGCGGCCGGCAATGGCGCCAGCACCGCCGCGCCCCAGACGCGTGAAGCGCTCGCTGCACTCGAGCAGGAACTCGCCGGCATCCAGGGTGAGACACCCCTGATGCGGGTGGCTGTCGATGCCCAGGTCGTCGGCGAGGTGATCTCGGCCTGGACCGGCATCCCGTTGGGCAAAATGGTCAAGGATGAGATTGCCACCGTGCTAGAGCTGCCTGCCTTCCTGCGCAAGCGGGTCATCGGGCAGGACCATGCCATGGATGCCATCGCTCAGCGCATCCTCACCTCCCGTGCCTCGCTTGACGATCCCGGCAAGCCGGTCGGCGTCTTCATGCTCGTCGGCCCCAGCGGCGTTGGCAAGACGGAGACCGCGCTCGCGCTCTCTGATCTGCTCTACGGCGGGGAGCGCAACCTCATCTCGATCAACATGTCAGAGTTTCAGGAGGCGCATACCGTCTCCACCCTCAAGGGCTCGCCTCCGGGCTACGTGGGCTACGGCGAAGGCGGCGTGCTCACCGAGGCCGTGCGGCGCCGCCCCTACTCCGTCGTCCTCCTGGACGAGGTCGAGAAGGCCCATCCCGACGTGCTCGAGCTCTTCTTCCAGGTCTTCGACAAGGGCAACATGGAAGACGGCGAAGGGCGCTCCATCGACTTCAAGAACTGCGTCCTGATCCTTACCTCGAACGCCGCGACCGACACCATGATGAAGCTCACCGCCGATCCCGAAACCATGCCCTTTCCTGAGGCGCTCGTCACGGCCATCAAGCCGGAGCTGAACAAGATCTTCAAGCCCGCCTTCCTCGGCCGCATGCTCGTCGTCCCCTATCTCCCCGTGCGGGATGAGGCCCTCAAGCAGATCATCCGCCTCAAGCTGGGCAAGATCGGCAAGCGCCTGCGCGAGAACCACAAGGTCACCCTCCGGTACGACGACGCGCTCCTGAATGCCGTGGCCAGCCGCTGCACCGAGGTAGAGAGCGGCGCTCGCAACGTCGACAACATCCTCTCCAACACCATGCTGCCCGAGATCTCAAGAGAGCTGCTCTCGCGCATGGCCCTCGGAGAGCCGATCGACTCCATCTCGGTGAGCGTAGGCGAGGGCGGGGCCTTCACCTACGAGTGGGCTTCTCCCCACCCGGCTCCGGCCGCCCCGCAGCCATCGCCCGAGGCTGTAGCCGTCCCCCTGTAGACGACGCTGCCCGCAGGGCCGGCGGCCGTGCCCCGCAGAGGGAACAACACGGCCGCGAGGGTTTTCAAAAGGAGAGCCGGACGTAGCAAGCAATGGGCAATTACACACACACAACCCGCCTGCTCTCGCTCACCACGCC
>DASWUY010000057.1:0-3767 GCA_036401435.1 Acidobacteriaceae bacterium
CAGCCTTTAACCCGGGCTGGTACTGGGACACCGGTCTGTACGGCTATACCTGGCTGCCAGGCGGCGGGCCTTTTTTCAGCCCGTTTGGATGGGGCTTCTACTCGCCACGCTACATCTATGGCGGTGGACTGATCTACGGCGGCTACGGGTACCGCGGCGGGTATGCGCGCCCGGTGTCTGCTGCGCACTCCAACGTGGCTGTGGGTGGCTTCCACGGCAGCAGCTTTGGTGGTGGCGCGTCCCGTGCGGGCGGTCATCGCTAAACAGAGCAGCCTCGTACAGCGGCTCAAAGCAGAGAGCGCCTCGGCAGATAATGCGAGGCGCTCTTTCTATTTACGGGGACATTCCGGTCGGACCGGCCAAAGTGGAAAGCGGCGACTACCCGTGCACCAGCCATTCGTACTGCTCGTCCGTAAGGGGCACAACAGAGAGCCGGAACTGGCGAAATAAGATGGAGCCGGCAAAGACACTTGCCTCCCGCATGGCGTCGAGAGATCTGGGCTGCTGGAGGCGTTTGCCGGCCTTGATGCGCACCTGGGGACTCCTGGGGTCGCTAGCGTCAACCGAGACGACCGACGCCAGGCCGACCACCTCCTTGCCAACATTGGAGTGGTAGATGGCCAGCTTCTCGCCCTTGTGCATGGCTGCCAGGTAGTGGAGCGCCTGCGGGTTCTTGATGCCGTCCCAGGTTGTCTCGCCATCGCGCACCAGGTCGTCATAGGAGTACTTGCCAGGCTCGCTCTTGAGCAGGTAGGGCATGGACTCTCCTCACTGGAAGTGACTGGATCGTCGTACAGAGCCACCTCAGAATGACACATCCGCCCATGATCGGGCTTGGTCTCGTGAGGGCGCCGGACGGCGTTGCGCGTTTCCTACCCGCTGATCACCGCAGACCGAGGATGTCGCCCTCCTCATCCACGTCAATCTCGGACGCGCGCGAGACCTTGGGCAGGCCGGGCATCAGCATCGTGTTGCCCGCGGTGACGACGACGAAGCCGGCCCCTGCAGAGAGCGATGCGTTGGTCACGTGCAGCTGCCAACCCCTGGGGGCTCCTGCGAGCTTGGGATTGTCAGAGAGCGAGTACTGGGTCTTGGCAATGCAGACTGGCACCTCGCCAAAGCCCCAGCTGGTAAAGCGTGCCAGCTGTTCCTGGGCCTGTTCACTGTAGGTCACCCCATCGGCGCCGTAGACGCCGGTCGCGACCTTGGCAATCTTCGTCTCGAGTGGATCGGACAGCGGATACGTTGGGCGAATGATGGGTGCCGGTTGGTCCCCGGTCACCTGGATGACGGCGCGGGCGAGGTCGATCGCACCTTCGCCACCCCGGGAGAAGGCCTCGACGAACGCACTCGGCAGCCCTTCCCCATCGCACCAGGCCTTGAGCCCCGCAAGTTCCTGGTCGGTGTCTTGGGGAAAGTGGTTGATGGCGACGACGATAGGGAGACCGAAGTCGCGGAGGATAGAGACATGCTTGGCCAGGTTGGCAAACCCTCGTTCGAGCTCGTCCTTACCTTGGTCAGGCGGCATGGACCCGCCTTGGTTCTTGAGGCTTTGCGCCGTGGTGACGAGCACGGCCGCGGCAGGCGCGAGGCCGGAGACCCGGGCCACGATGTCGATGTACTTCTCGAGACCGAGGTCTGAGGCAAAGCCGCACTCGTTCACCGCGTAGTCGGCAAGCTGCAGGCCCATTCGTTGCGAGACGATGCTCGAAGTGCCATGGGCGATGTTGCCAAAGGGCCCTGTGTGGACGAAGGCAGGGGTGCCTTCGGTGGTCTGGACGAGGTTGGGGAGGATTGCCTCGGAGAGGAGCGCCATCATCGGTCCGGTCGCCCCTAGGTCGCTCGCTCGGACAGGTTCCCCGGCGTGATTGCGACCCACCAGGATGGCGCTGAGTCGGCGGCGCAGGTCTTCACGGCTCGCGGCCAGGGCGAGTATGGCCATAACCTCGGACGCAGCAGTAATGACGAAGCCGGACCTCTGATTCGAGCCCTGACGTGGCGGCACGCCATCCCTGCCCGCCGCAGTGACGTTGGTGAGGATGCGGCGCAGACCGCGGTCATTCATGTCCATGGCGCGCGGCCAGGTCACCGTCTCCGGATCAATGCCGAGGTCGTTGCCATGGAAGATATGGGCGTCGACGAGCGCAGAGAGCAGGTTGTGCGCGGAGGTGATGGCGTGGAAGTCGCCGTGGAAGTGCAGATTGATTTTCTCGCTCGGCTCGACCTGCGAGCGACCACCGCCGGCAGCCCCACCCTTCATGCCAAAGACGGGGCCGAGCGATGGCTCGCGCGAGGTGAGCACGACCCGCTTGCCGGTGCCGGCGAGCACGCGCTCCAGCCCCTGAGTCAGGCCGATCGAGGTAACCGTCTTGCCTTCACCAGAGACGGTAGGGGTTGTTGCGGTCACCAGGATCAAGCGGCCCTTGAGCGGAAAGGCTGCATCCTGCAGCAACTCGAGCCGGACCTTCGCTCCCCAGGCTCCCCTCTGCTCGTAGTAGGCGGGAGGCAGGCCTAGTTTCTCGGCGATTCGTTCGATCGGCAGCAGTGGATTGGCCATTCATTCTCTTGGCGATACTTCGCCGGAAGCCGGCGGATCGCGTCCATGGATCCGGAAAGTGGTTGAGCCTCTCGCCTGACTGCCGGCCAGAAAGGTCACTGCTAGTGGATAGGAAGAGCGATCACAAGCCGGAGAAAGCTTAGGGCTGCGCCACCATGCGGCCTGCAGGGGCAGCCAGGCCAAGCACTCCCAGGGTCTTCGAGAGGGAGCCCGCATCTTCGACGTTGAGCATGGACTGTCCGCGATCGATCTGGCGCACCAAGCCACTGAGAACGCGCCCCGGTCCTACCTCGACCAGATGTGTCGGGTGCTGGAGAAGCAGGGTTTGGATAGACTCCACCCACCGGACGGCGCCGGTGACCTGGCGCACGAGGGCTTCTCGCAGCCTTGCACCCGCAGTCTGGGCCCGCGCATCGACGTTGACGACCACCGGCACCTGGGCGTCGTGGAAGTCGATGTGGGCAAGCAGGCCAGCGAGACGGGTCTGTGCCGGATGCATGAGGGCGCAGTGGAAGGGAGCGCTGACCTGGAGGAGCACCACGCGCCTGGCCCCGGCTTCTCGAGCCAACTCCGACGTTCGGGCAACCGCCTGAACAGTGCCCGAGATGACCGTCTGCTCGGGGGCGTTGAGGTTGGCTGCCGAAACGACCTCGCCAGTCTGCGTGCACGCTGCCTCGCATGCGGCCAAGACCGCGACGGACGGGAGCCCGAGCACGGCCGCCATGCTGCCCTTGCCCGGCGGCACGGCCTCCTGCATGTATTGTCCGCGGGCATGCACGGCACGCACAGCGTCGGCCAGCGACAGCACGCCGGCTGATACCAGCGCCGCGTACTCCCCTAGCGAATGGCCGGCGACGATTGCGGGCGCGCAGCCTTGCGCGCGCAGGACGCGGTCCGCAGCAACCGATACGGCTACGATGGCGGGCTGGGTGAATTCGGTCAGCAGGAGCTTGTCCTCGGGACCCTCGAAACAGAGTCGCGAGAGAGAGAAACCGAGTGCCTCATCCGCCTCGGCAAAGACTTCGCGGGCCACCTGAAAATTGTCCGCCAGGTCGCGCCCCATGCCTACCGATTGCGAGCCTTGCCCGGGAAAGAGGAATGCGAGGGTGGGATCGCTCATACCACCTTTTATTCCACTTGATCCCGGGCCCGCGCGCAAGCCTGTGGCCTACCCTGACGATTTCGGCATAGTCCCGGTTGCAGGGACCTG
>DASWUY010000058.1:0-1638 GCA_036401435.1 Acidobacteriaceae bacterium
CATACCGCTCATGAAGCTGGCCAGCAACGCCGTCAGACCCAGGCCCAGCACGCCGGTTGGAAAGTAGTGCAGCAGCATGTTGGGGATGGCAAGGTCGTAGTCCAGCACCGGGTTGCCATGCTGGTCGGTCAAGACCTTGCCGGTGACCGCGTCTACTTTCACCGGGATCAGGCCCTTGCCCATCTTGGTCGTGTCCCCTACCTCGCCCACGGAGGCAGGCCGCTGGGGCGCATAGAGGCTGGGGCGGGCCGCGCCGTTCGACTGGCCGGCAGCCACCATGGCATGGTTTGTCACGGCCGGGGTGGCGATGGCAATCAGCCCGGGCAGGATTACCAGAAACGGGAAAAACATTTTGGGCAATGCGGCAATTAGGGGCACGCGCCGTGCGGACGCCTCTGAGTCCGAGGCCATGGCTCGCTGGATCACGAGGAAGTCGGTGCACCAGTAGCCGAAAGAGAGGACGAAGCCGAGCCCCATGGAGAGGCCGAACCACTCCACGCCTAGGGGATTGTTGTGCGCGTTTGTCATGCCCTGCCAGGAATGCGAAAAGGCCGGAGGCATGGCAGCCTTCAGGCCGTTCCACCCGCCCACATTCCTCAGTCCAACCCACACCAGGGGCAGAAATCCTGCCACGATCAGGAAGAACTGCAGCACCTCGTTGTAGATCGCGCTGGTCAAACCACCGAGGAAGATGTAGCCGAGCACGATCAGCGCAGACAGCAGGATGGAGAAGTGGAAGATCCAGCTCAGCGGCAGGCCGAAGCGCAGGAAAAGCGCGTCGAACAAGTGCAGGGTCTGGATGAGCCGCGCCATGGCATACATCGAGATGCCCGACGAAAAGAGGGTCATGATCGCGAAGGAGCCCGCGTTCCAGGCGCGCGTCTTTTCATCAAAGCGGAGCCGCAGAAACTCGGGTACCGATCGCGCCTTTGACCCGTAGTAGAACGGCATCATGAAGACGCCCACGAAGATCATCGCAGGCACTGCGCCGATCCAGTAGAAGTGACTCGTGGCGATGCCGTACTTGGCGCCCGAAGCGCCCATGCCGATCACTTCCTGCGCGCCCAGGTTGGCCGAGATGAAGGCCAGGCCGCAGATCCAGGCTGGCAAGCTTCGCCCCGCCTGGAAGAAGTCCTTGCTGGTCTTCATGTACCGCTTGAGGGCGAAGCCGATGCCCAGCACAAAGACGAAGTAGATCAGCATGATGAGCCAGTCGAGCAGGGTCAGGTCCAAGGCCGGTCATTCTCCTCTCGGTTCACGGGGCTGGTCTCTCGAGCACGCAGCCTTGCTGCGGAAGCGCAGCCAGACCACTAGCCACTCTACCCCCTCGTCTGCAAGGGCGTCTACCCAGTGGCTGTACCCGCTCATAGATGCAGGGAGCGCCTCTTGTTCCCTACCGTCCACTCCCAGTCGGCGCGCGCAGAGGGTTCCATGCGGGCGGCGATGGCCAGGCCCTGGTCATAGGCGGCTGCGGCTTCGCGGTCTCGGTGCAGCGCCGCCAGGGTGTCCCCCAGGATGACCTGCCCCTGCAGCGAATTTCGGTTTGTCTGCACAGACTGCTGCGCGGCAGCGAGGGCGCCTTGGTAGTCATGCTTCTGGAAGAGCGCGCTGGCCTGGGTTGCGTGTCCAAACGCCGAG
>DASWUY010000059.1:0-2553 GCA_036401435.1 Acidobacteriaceae bacterium
CTGGGCCTGGAGCTGCTGCTGGCGCTCAAGAAACGGGCGCGCGAGGCCGGCATCGAGACGCCGGGCGAGCTTACCACCGAGTACAAGAACACCATCCCCAGGCACGAGGAAGTGCCCTATCCCGGCGATCGCGAGCTGGAACGCAAGGTAGAAAGCCTGATCCGCTGGAACGCCATGGCCATGGTGCATGGCCAGAACAAGAAGGACGCGGGCATCGGCGGGCACATCGCCACCTACTCCTCGCTGGCCACGCTGCTCGAGGTGGGCTTCAACCACTTCTTCCGCGCGAAGTACGGAGAGCAGCCCGGGGACTTCATCTACTTCCAGGGTCACGCCTCGCCCGGGGTGTATGCGCGGGCCTACCTTGAAGGGCGCTTTGACGACGAACGCCTGCTGCACTTCCGTCACGAGTTGCGCGGCAAGCCGGGGCTCTCCTCCTATCCGCACCCCTGGCTGATGCCCGACTTCTGGCGTTTTCCCACCGTGTCCATGGGCATCGGCCCTCTGAACGCGATCTACCAGGCGCGCTTCATGCGCTACCTTGAAAACCGTGCCCTGATCGAGAAGACGCCGCGCAAGGTGTGGGCCTTTGTCGGCGACGGCGAGACGGACGAGGTGGACACGCTGGGGGCGATCACCATGGCCTCGCGCGAGAAGCTGGACAACCTGATCTTTGTCGTCAACTGCAATCTGCAGCGCCTCGACGGCCCGGTGCGCGGCAACATGCGCGTTATCGATGAACTTGAAGGCGTCTTCCGCGGAGCCGGGTGGAATGTGATCAAGGTGGTGTGGGGCTCGGACTGGGACAAGCTCTTTGAGCGCGACCACACCGGCCTGCTGCTCAAGCGGATGGAAGAGTGCGTGGACGGGGACTACCAGGCCTACAAGGCCAAGGGAGGCGCCTACCTGCGCGAGCATTTCTTCGGCAAGTACCCTGAGCTGCTGGAGCTGGTGGCCGACTACACCGACGAGCAGCTGGCGCGACTGCACCGCGGCGGCCACGATCCGACCAAGGTCTACAACGCCTACAAGCGCGCAACCGAGCATCGCGGCGGGCCTACTGTCATCCTGGCCAAGACGGTCAAGGGCTATGGCCTCGGCACCACGCAGGCGCGCAACGCCTCCCACCAGGAGAAGAAGCTCACCGACGACGGGCTGCTGGCCTTTGTAAAGCAGTTCGATCTGCCCATGTCAGAGCAGGCGGCCAAGGAGGCCAAGCCCTACCGCCCCGACGCCGGCGCCCCCGAGCTCGCCTACATGCAGGCCCGCCGCAAGGAGCTGGGCGGATACATCCCGGCGCGCACCGTGCCCGAGCGCACCTTCAAGGCGCCGGAGCTCGAGTTCTTTAACGAGTGGACCGCCGGCTCCAAGGGTCGCGAAGTCTCAACCACCATGGGCTTTGTCTCCATCCTGCGTGCGCTGCTGAAAGACCCTGCCATCGGCAAGCTGATCGTCCCCATCGTGCCCGACGAGGGCCGCACCTTTGGCCTCGAGTCTGCCGTTCGCCAGGTGGGTATCTACGCCAGCGAGGGCCAGAAGTACAAGCCACACGACGCCGACGTGATGCTCTATTACCGCGAAGAGCAGGATGGCCAGATCCTCGAAGAGGGGATCACCGAGGCCGGCTCCATGGCCAGCTTTACCGCAGCCGGAACCGCCTATGCCAACTACAACCTGCCCACCATCCCCTTTTACATGTACTACTCCATGTTCGGCTTCCAGCGTGTAGGGGATATGATCTGGGCCTTCGCCGACTCGCGCGGCAAGGGCTTCCTGATGGGCGGGACCGACGGCCGCACCACCATGCTGGGCGAGGGGCTGCAGCACCAGGACGGACACTCCCACCTGCTCGCCTCTACCGTGCCCACCTGCGTCAGCTATGACCCGGCCTACGTCTACGAGCTGGCCGTCATTCTTCAGGACGGTATCCGCAGGATGTATGAGCAAGGCGAGGACATCTTCTACTACATCACCATGTACAACGAGGACTACGCCATGCCCGCCATGCCTGCCGATGTGCAGACCGGCATCGTCCGCGGCATCTACCGGCTGAAGTCAGGCATGATGGACGCGGCCCGGGCGCTGGGCAAGGACGCGGCCCAGGTCCTGGGGGAGGGTGGGACCGTCGACGCTGAGAAGCTGGGACAGGTCATGAAGAAGGGCAAGCCGCCGGCGCAATCCTCCGTGCAGCTCTGGGGCAGCGGCCCGATCCTCAATGAAGTCCTGCGCGCGCAGACCGTCCTCGCCGAAAAATACCAGGTCCAGGCTGATGTGTGGAGCGTGACCAGCTACAACGAGCTGCGCCGGGATGCGCTGGAGACAGAGCGGTGGAACCGCCTGCACCCCGCCCAGCCCGAGCGCAAGCCGTATGTGCTCACCGCCATCGCCGGGGCCAAGGGCCCCATCATCGCGGCCAGCGACTACATGAAGACCATGCCCGACCAGCTGGCGCCGTGGCTGGGCGGAAGGCTGGTCTCGCTCGGTACCGACGGCTTTGGGCGCAGCGACAACCGCGAGCACCTGCGCCGCCACTTCGAGGTGAATGCCGAGTCG